>CAYSXD010000146.1:0-6098 GCA_964434925.1 uncultured Spirochaetaceae bacterium | reverse complement strand
CCGTACAGCACCGGCGCTACGGTGACGGAGACTATTACTGGAAGAGGTGACGGAGCAGTACTCAAACTGGCAGGAAGATTTATCCTTTAACTATTCGTCCCGACAGAAAAGAAGCTGCACCGGAAATCCCAGCCAGAGATGGGATTCGAACCCGCGACCTACGCTTTACGAGAGCGTTGCTCTACCCCTGAGCTACTCTGGCTTGAAAGCTCCATTATGCAGGAAACTGTCAGAAAATCAAGATCTTATATTAAGAAAATACATACTCCACCGATATTAAAAAAGAGATTAGGAGGTAGAGATGATACGAGGTCTCTATACCGGTGCAAGCGGTATGATTGCCCAGCAGCATAGGATGGACGCGCTGGCAAATAACATTGCGAATGTCGATGTAACAGGGTACAAAAAAGACACTTCAGTAAGTAAGGCTTTCCCCGAGATGCTCATTCGCAGAATGGGAGATGACGGGGTGTATAAATTCCCCTTTGGAAGTATTGATACCGCACCGGTTGTCGGAACACTTGGTACCGGTGTTGAGTACAATGAATCTTTCACTATCTTTAAACAGGGTGCTGTAAAGCAGACAGAGAATCCCTTTGACCTTGCCCTTCAGGGTAAAGGCTTTTTTGCCGTCAATGTAGACGGTAATGAACGCTACACGCGAAACGGAACTTTTTTAATAAATAGCGAAGGGGTTCTGGTAACAGAAGGAGGTCATCCGGTTCTTGGAGAAAATGGTGAAATTCATCTTAAAAAAAATAATTTTGTTATTGACCCAAAAGGTAACGTTTACCAGAACGGTACCTTTGCTAAAGACCCGAACAGGCTGGTATCAATGCAGGAAAATGAATGGGACAAGCTGGAAAAAGTAGATACCCTAAAAATAGTTAATTTTAAACGCCCCCGGTATCTAAAGAAAGAAGGAAGCAGTTTTTGGCGAAATACTGAAGAATCAGGGCCCGCAAAACAAATGAAGCTTGGAGGTGATACAAAAGTTTTACAGGGGTTTCTGGAAGGCAGTAATGTAAATCCGGTAAAAGAGATGGTAGCGATGATTCAGGTCAACAGAGCATATGAAGCAAACCAGAAAGTAATTCAAACACAGGATTCTCTCACCGGCAGAATCTTAAATGATGTATTAAGAGTTTAAGGTAAGGAGTAACAGAGTATGATGCGATCATTATGGACAGCAGCTTCCGGAATGACAGGTCAGCAATTTAATATTGATACTATTTCCAATAATCTTGCAAATGTAAATACCACAGGTTTTAAGCAAATGCGTGCCGATTTTGAGGACCTGATTTATCAAACATCAAGAATAGCCGGGACACCGGCAACAGAACTTACTACCGTTCCAACAGGTATACAGGTCGGTCACGGGGTAAAAGTTGCGGCAACACAAAAAGTTTTTACCCAGGGAGCCCTTAAAAGCACTGGAAATGTTTCTGATATGGCTATTCAGGGAGACGGTTTTTTTAGGGTATTGCTTCTTGATGGAAGCTATGGTTATACACGAGATGGATCTTTCAAAATTGATTCCAAGGGCCAGATAGTGAATTCCAATGGTTACAAGCTTATGCCGGAAGTGGTACTCCCCCAGAATTTTATCCCCGAAAGCCTTACAATTTCACAGGATGGACGTGTGGGTGTAAAGGTGGCGGGAAGTAATACTCCTGTTCAGGTTGCCCAGCTTGAACTTTACCGTTTTGTTAATCCGGCCGGACTTCAGGCTATTGGCCAGAACAACCTTAAAGTTACCAATGGTTCGGGACCGGCAATTGGCGGGCGACCGGGATTTAACGGGATGGGTCAGGTGAATCAAAAATTTCTGGAAATGTCTAATGTTTCAGTAGTAACTGAGATGGTTAATATGATTGTCGCGCAAAGAGCTTATGAATTAAATTCCAAGGCTATTCAAACATCTGATACTATGCTCGGCATAGCAAACAATCTTAAACGATAGGAATGAACAATGATTGATGCGGTAGGAAGTTTAAACAGTATTTATAATTATGAAAATAGAGTAAATGATAGTAAAAATGTTCAGGAGATAAAAAGGCTGAAGAACCAGGCATTAAGCAAGAATGATACTAAATTAAAAAAAGTATGTAGTGAATTTGAAGCTATTTTTATTAAGCAAATGCTTGATGCTATGAGGAAAACGATAAATAAGAGCGGTTTACTTGATGGAGGAATGGGAGAAAAAATTTTTGAAGACATGTTATATGATAAATATGCGGAGAAAATGAGTTCCACAGCACATTTTGGTCTTAAAGATATACTCTATAAACAATTGAGCAATGTATCATAAAATAGACAGTACGATAATACTTTTTAAATAGAAATAAATAATTGCTTGCATTGTAATGAATTAAAAACAATAATCTTTGTGTGGTAATTATGGCATGGTTCCTGCTTAACATAAGTAGGAGCTTTTATGAAAATAAAAAGAGAAACGGAAGAGAGTGCTTTAAAGGCATATTTCAAGCAAATAAAAAAAACGCCCCTTTTAAGGTTTGATGAAGAGCTCAGTTTGTCCAGGCAGATTCAGTCGGGTGATGAGAAAGCTCGTCAGAAACTCATTAAAGCAAATCTGCGACTGGTTATAAAAATTGCTCGTTCGTACACTACCTCCGATTACAGCTTTCTTGATATTATTCAGGAAGGTAATATGGGACTCATTAAAGCGGCGTCCCGGTATGATTACAAAAAAAACGTACGGTTCTCAACATATGCCGCCTGGTGGATTAAACAATCTATTGTTCGTGCATTGTCAAAAAAGAAAAGGTCTATACGGCTTCCCCATCGTAAGGAAGAGCTTCTTAAAAAAATCCAGCAAACGTATTATTCTCTTAATCAGGATTATTCCCGAAAACCTTCTGTTGAAGAAATAGCCCTGGAACTGAATGAAAAGGTAGAAAACATAGCTTCTCTTCTGAATTCTTCAGGGCCGGTATATTCTCTGGACAGTTCTATTAATGATGACCACGCAACGCTTCATGATTTATGTGAAGATACTTCGTATGATCCGGATGAGATACTCATGAAAAAGAGTTTAAAGGAAGAAACTATGAGTTTTCTGGAACATTTACTGGAAAAAGAGAAGCAAATTCTTATGTATCGATTTTCTTTTTATGGTGGTAAAAAGTATACCTTAAAATATATCGGTGATGAAATGGGTATATCACCGGAAACAGTCAGACAGATTGAAATTCGTGCGATACGGAAACTTAAGGATCATTCGGATGAGCTGAAAAATTATATTTATAATTAAACTATGCTTGACCAAACAGATAAAATAATACTATTTTCTGCTCTGTGAACAGAAAAAAAAATAAAAAACATTTTTTTGATAAAAAAATTTCAATCGTTTATTTTTTATTTGGGGTTATTATTTTTACTCTTTTTCTCACTCTGCTTCTTTTTCCGGGTAAAAAATCCGGAACTGAGGGCACCGTAGGACAAAATACGGCTTCGGATGAAAAAGCTAAACAAGTTACTCCTAAAAAACCTGTCCGTATTCAAAAACCTGTTCCGGTGAAAAAAAGGGTAAAAGGAAAGTTGTATTTTGTTATTGATGATGTTGGAAATAATGTATTCCAACTTAAACCATTTTTAAAACTGCCCTTTAAAATTACTTTTGCAATCTTACCTGATTTACCGTATACTAAAGAAGCAGGAGAGATGATACATGACGCGGGAAAAGAATATATCATTCATCAGCCAATGGATGCCGTGGGGGGAGAAAAAACAGGCCCGGGGGCTATACATATTGGTATGAAAGAGGATACAGTAGCTGCAGTTATTAATACTAATCTGATAGATCTGCCCTTTGCCGGAGGGATGAATAATCATATGGGTTCAGCGGGAACGGCGAACGAAGAACTAATGATTTCGTTGTTTCATGTATTGAAAAGAAGGCATATGTTTTTTCTTGACAGTAGAACAACAGCAGCGACTGTTGCCCGGAAAGCAGCCCGGGAAACAGGGATACTTTTTGCTGAAAGGAGTGTATTTCTGGATAATAAACAAGAAAAAAAAGCGATTGAATCATCAGTCGAAAGTGGGTTGGAAATATCCGAAAAGAAGGGACATGCAATTATGATAGGCCATGTCTGGTCAAGTGAACTTGCCGAGATACTCCTTGAGTTATATCCAACATTACTGGAAGATAATTATACGCTTAATAATCTTACAGAACTATTTATGGGTTATAAAGAAGATGAAGATACTTGGTATTGAAAGTTCCTGTGATGAATGTTCTGCGGCAGTGGTAGAAGACGGAAAGATTATAGTAAGTAATATTATAGCGACGCAGATCGATTTTCATAGAAAATATAATGGGGTTGTTCCTGAAATAGCTTCAAGACTTCATACGGAATGGATTACTTCGGTTGTACGTGAGGCTCTGGAAAAAGCAGATTTAAAACTCAGAGATATTGACGGTATAGCCGTTACAAACAGGCCGGGGCTGGTTGGATCACTTCTTGTCGGTGTAAGTTTTGCCAAAGGCCTCTCGCTCGCACTTGATAAGCCTTTCATAGGAATTGATCACATTAGAGCGCATCTGTATGCACCTCATCTTGAATATGAAATATCGTATCCGTATCTGGGCTTACTGGTATCCGGCGGACATACGGTTATATGCAGGGTGGAAGGTTTTGATGAAATTTCTGTTATGGGAACCACTATAGATGATGCCTGTGGTGAAGCATTTGATAAAGTGGCAAAATACTATAATCTCGGATATCCCGGAGGAGCGGCTATTGATACACTCTCCGGACAGGGTGATCCCTTTGCTTTTAATTTCCCTGACCCATCACTCCATAAGGGAGATCACCTGTATGATGTTTCCTATTCGGGATTGAAAACTGCCGTTATTAATCAACTTGATCATTTTAGGAACGGAACCAGTAAAAAGAGTAAAGAAAATATTGCTGCCAGTTTTCAACGAGCCGCCGTATCAATGTTGCTAAAAAGGGTTAAACGCGCGTTGAAGGATACCGGTATGCAGACGCTTGTAGCTGGCGGCGGGGTTGTTGCCAATTCTCTTTTAAGACTGGAATTAAAAAACCTTAAAAATATACGGGTAATTTATCCTTCGGGTGAACTCTGCACGGATAATGGTGCTATGATAGCCGGTCTTGGTTATCATTATTTAAAAAGAGGAGAGCGATCTCCCCTTACGCTGACTGCTTCCGCACGTGTTGATGCTTTCAGAAAAAAATATCCTTGAATTTGAGGAGCTTCTATGGATGCTAATTTTAACCTTGACAGGGTAGTTAGAAAGATACCGGATTTCCCTCACAGGGGAATACTTTTTTATGATATTACAAGTATTCTTTCCTCTCCGGAAGCTTTTCGGTATTGCACCGATGCACTTTGTGAAAGTATTGATCCTGATACGGTAACCTCAATAGCAGCCGTGGAAGCCAGGGGGTTCCTTTTTGCTGCGCCGGTCGCGGAAAGATTAGGTTTACCACTCATTCTGGTACGAAAAAAGGGAAAACTTCCCGGTAAAACAGCAGAAAAAGAATTCGCGCTCGAATACGGAACAGATAGAATCCAGATACAAAGGAATGATATACGAAAAGATGATTCGGTCATTTTGATAGATGATCTTGTGGCAACGGGAGGAACACTGAAAGCCGCAGCTGATTTAATAGAAGAATGCGGAGGGAAAGTCACTGAAATTGTCTGTGTTATCGGCCTCCCTTTCCTGAACAATTATGCACCCCTTAAGAAATACAGGGTACGAACTCTCCTTGATTATGATAATGAAATAACATAAAAATACGTTACTGTCCATGCAGGGGAAAGTTTTGAAATCTATTGACAAAGCGGCGGCCTTTCGGTACATTACGACGATAACATCAATGGCCTATTGTGTAATTGGTAGCACAGCGGATTCTGGTTCCGTCAGTGAGGGTTCAACTCCTTCTAGGCCAGTGTTTTATGGTCCCTTCGTCTATCGGCTAGGATGGAAGATTCTCAGTCTTCAGAGAGGGGTTCGATTCCCCTAGGGACTAGAGGTAATTTTTATTTTTGGATTTTACTTTTATTAAAATCTTACAAAAATACATAAAAATAAAAAATAC
>CAYSXD010000145.1:0-6125 GCA_964434925.1 uncultured Spirochaetaceae bacterium | reverse complement strand
TGTTGGCGGCAGGAAAATTGTAGGGGAGTGAATAGACGCTGAGAAGCTCAAAAGGGGAAAACTGTCCCGGCTGGTAGAGAATAAGCGCTGTTTCACTGTTGATGGAGGTACTGAGCGTACTCATGGCAATACCAAGATAGGTTATATCAAAATCAAAATCCGTACGGCCTGAAATATCAATTTCTTCGCCCGATTCTCCTGCCAGCGCGTTCCTGCCCAGGGTACTGTCTCCCACATCTTTCCCGTTTTTTGTATAATGCACGGCAATTTTCACGTTCTGAGGTTTTCGAAAAAATACGTAACCTTCTACAGCGGAAATAACCGCGTCCTCATCCGTTGCAAGACGGTAATGAGATGGCCCGTCTGTATAGGGGCCGCTGGAATCTTCAATATAAACATGCAGGTTATCAACATTATCATCAGGAAGGATAAAAAATGAACCTTTCACGTAGCCGGTAAGGGAGATTCTCGTTTCATTTATTTCGTATGCTCCCCGAAAGCTTTTTTCAGCCTTTTCCGCAGGATCAAAACGGATGGCTATCTGGTGCTCTGAATGAGGGCCGGAAAACTTTGCCATTGCGCCGAGCGAGTCAGTTGATGCTTCAGGCAGCGTGAGCAGAGCGTAGTTTCCCATGCCTATATCCGTGTTGCCGACTCGGACCTGCTGAAGGAAGTCATTTTCATCGGCAGCATTGTATCCGAAAAGTATCGTGTTAAGGGCAAAATTATCAATAAATGAGGTCTCAAAGAAGTATTGATTCTTTAACCAGAGAGAAAGGGTAATATCAGGTTCCTGGGAAAATACCGGTGTTCCTGAGAAACCGGGGAAAGGGGTGGAAACTATACCGCTGCCGGAAGAATCCCAGGAAATACCAAATCCTGCGTCCAGGTTAATCTTCCAGAACCCGGAAACATACAGATCGACATCCGCGTCGCCTATTTTTGAGGAAAAGAGAGAGGAAGGAGCTTCTTCTCCGGGAAGCAGGGTTGTCTGGGCAATCAGAGCCGATATTGAAATAAGAAATAGTAGAAATATGGTAAAAAATATTTTTTGTTTCATTTTGTATTTGCGATTTCCTGCATAATGAATATAATAACACATGCGAATGGTAAATAAAATGAATAAAGAAGAAGAAAAAGCGGCATTATTTATAACAAGGTTGCTTTCAAATCCCGCTTTGCGTAATCTTAATCCTTTACAGAAGGAGGAACAGATTACCTCATTTCTTGAACTCAATTCGGGACAATTGTATCCTGCCATGTCCTCACCCGCTTTTTTCCCCGGTAAGTCCTGGACGGAAATTCTCTCTATTATTGAACCAAAACTCGCTTCCATGGTGGATGAGATAGCTCTTGATGGAATAAAACGTCATCTTTTTGAAAAAATAGATTTTGGGTTCCTTTCTTCCCTCAAGAATACTACTCGGAATACCGGAACAGTTATTCAGTCACTGTATGATTTTATTATTAAAGTTCTTAAGACAAATAATGGCCGGCAGGATTTTATCGGCGGGTATAACGCACTGCTCTATCAGCTTCCCCGGCGTTATCTGAATGAAGTTTTTGATGCTCA
Source organism: uncultured Spirochaetaceae bacterium (assembly GCA_964434925.1). Taxonomy (GTDB): domain Bacteria; phylum Spirochaetota; class Spirochaetia; order B11-G9; family B11-G9; genus S145-15. The sequence continues at coordinate 4,552 of CAYSXD010000145.1, read as the reverse complement.
GGTATATATTCATTTTGAACTTGTTAAAGTACAACGGTTGAAAATGAGTAAATTGGAAATTTTAAATATGATACATGTTTCACTGTTTCTGCGCTCAGCGCTTCATTTGTACAGTGAAACATCCTTTGATAAATCGAGCAGTCTTATAACCAAACAGTATGCCGACAAAATTGAAAAACTTTTAGCAAAAGACCTGCCTCTCATTCCTCCGCTTCTTATTTCCAGTGCGGTAAAGAGTTACCTTTCTTTTGAAAAGTATTCATTTGTTCCCGCTACCGCACGCTTGACGACACTGTTTAATGCAATGGGAAAAACGGTACATCCCCGGGTCAAAGTGGACAGAGGAGCGGCAAGCCCTGAAAAAAGCTGGTTGAGTGTGAGCAGACGCAATTATAAATATTATGGATGGGATATAAAAATGCTTGATGAACTATACCGCTATTCTCTTGAAAATAACTGGTAGGAGGGACGATGAAACATAAAATATCCAATTTTTTTGAAACTTTTATTGTTGTAGCGATTTTACTGGTACTGATTCAAACATTCATGGAGGATTTCGCTGTTCTGGCACATTGGGACTGGAATGTCCGCCGGATACTGATATTCACCGGATTCGGGTTCGATTTGCTTTTTACTGTTGAATTTCTTATTCGATATTTTTCTGCTCTTTCCCGTGGGGAAGCTGGATACTATTTTCTTGAAGGAAGAGGATGGATTGATTTTCTTGCTTCTATTCCACTCCTTCTTTTAAACAGCGGACCTACCGTTCTTTCTCTCATGCTTGGAGGAAGTATTGTTTTCGGACTCGGGAGTATGCTGAATATTCTAAAAATAGTAAAAGCAATCAGAATCGCAAGAATACTAAGACTTTTAAGAATATTGAAGTTGTTCCGGAGGATTAAACATATCAGCTCTCCTATGGCGCAGCGGCACCTGACAAAGACCAATACACTGACCGTTTCCACCGTTGTGTTCACTCTGTTTGTTTTTACCCTTATAGCAGGCTTTCTCTCCCTCCCGTCTATTGGCAGCGGGGAACAAAAACAACGTGCAGCTGGAATTGAAATGTTTCTTAAGGGCCCGTCGTCAAACATGCCTTCGGAAAAGGCTCTGACCTTAAGCCGGTATGATCCTGATCTATTAATAATAAAACAAGGGACCACCACTGTTTATTCACGGTATTCCAATGCTTTCTATACCAAAGAATTCGGAGCGGGGGATTTTAGTTTCTTTGAGGAAAACGGCTGGCGTTTCTTTTTTGATAACAGGGATATTCTTCAGGTCCAGTCTTTGTATAATATTCTTTTCTTTCTTATAGTGATTATTCTTGTGGTTATGAGTCTTCTGTACTACAGTCCTCACTTTGCCCTTACCGTTACCGATCCTATCCATATTATGGAAAGGGGCTTTGAAGAAGGTTCCTATAACCTTGAGGTTACGATTCCCGATAAATACAAAGATGATGACATTTACCGGCTTGGAAAACTGTACAATACAAAGTATCTGCCTCTGAAACAGAGAAGCTTACCGGATGGCGAGAAACACACGAACCTTTCTCTCGATGATTTTAAAGATCTTATGGAATAGGGAAAATAACTGCAAAGTTAAATGAAGTCTATGAAAAGACGGGAAAGCCTTTAACTGTTATACGGATTTTGGACCTTCCGGATTATCATCTGTCTTTTTCTCCTTCCGGGAAGAAATACAGCGTTTCCGTTTTATACGTCCATGCCATATTGTAGGAAACTCTCTGTTCTTTTTCGCTGGTAAGTTCAAGGTTGAAAAAATGATTTAATGGCTCATAGCCGTCTTTTGAAATACGTAACTCAAAAGAAAAGGTTTTTTTCTGACCGGCTTCTTCTGCAGAGGAAGGAAGCGGAAGAAAGGAGAAACTACCGCGGGTGCTCTTAACTATCAGATATGGATTTACCCAGGTTGTATCAATCATGCGCGTCGGTTCTCCTTCGAGGTAAAGTGAAACAAGAGTATTATCAACCGGTTCAAATGATTTGCCATTAAGGACCCTTCCAAGGATAGCAGGGAAATTAAACATATACGGGTATTTTTTTGTGACTGGATTTTTATCGGCAAGATAGTATGGACGTTTAATTTCAGTTATTTTCTTTATTCCTTCGGTTGCCAGGGCAATAATATCAGCCTCTATCTGAAGTTTGTCATGATAGTCATCTTCAAAATGGACAAGTCCCCTTCCTGAAATAACGTATTCCGGTTTAATTCTGTTAAGTACGTAACAAATAACATCCATTCTGCATTGGAGACACTCTGAAAGAGAGGGTTCCACTCTTGAGGTATCTTTAAAGAGGCCTCCTACCGTTTTTGTAACAACATCTTCCATGAGATTATGTACTTGCATAGTATTCTCCTTGTACAACCACTTAAAGTATATCAAAAAGAAGTAAAAAAATATATTAAAATAGTATCTTTTTTTAAAAATGATGAGCGTTGAATATATGCTCTCTCGTTAGATTATCTATATGCGACAGCTGCCTGATAACAGGTTTCATCCGGACCCGTATGTTTATGTTGCTGAAAGGGCATTCTGCTTTAATTACCGGCATGTCTGTTTCTGTCTGAAGTTTATGCACAACACTCTCTCTGACCAGACACATGGGTCTGATAATTTTTATTTTTCCGTCGAAAAAATCCTGTACCGGCCGCATTGAGGAAAAATCTCCTCTGAAACAGAGATTAATAAGCGATGTCTCAACAAAATCATCCAGATGATGTCCAAGAGCTATTTTTGAAATATTCAGATGCTCAGCATACTCAAAGAGTACTCGTTTTCTGTTCCTTGAACAGAGATAGCAGTTGAACTCGCCCTTAAAGGAGTCCGGAAACATGTGTACATCCCGTTTCTCAAAGGGTATATCAAGCATGGAAAAAAAAGGGATGAGCCGTTCGATTTGCTGAGGAGGAATGGGGTGTTCAATCCAGTTTATCAAAAGCGCATGGATTTCATAATGGATTGGAAGCCACTTCCTTCGAAGTGCAAGAGCCATAGCAAGTGCCAGCGAATCTTTTCCACCTGAAATACCGAGAAGTATTTTTTCATCAGCTTTGATCATGCCATACGTATTAATACCTCTTCCCGTTTGTTTAATAAAGCGGCGTACCCAGGGAGGTAATGTTCCTGAAGTCATATCTTTTACGGTAATCAAAGAAGCATATCTCCCGGAGTATCTGCTTTTTCTATTAGCTGTTGCGGAATAAAAATTCGTATTTTACGTAACGATGCAGTAAATCCTTTTACAACAGCGGTCGAAAAAACCGAATCGGAGTCGGTAAAGTTTACCGTACTGTCTCCATCTAAAAGAGTCATATCTACCTCAAAAGAAATTGGTTCCGGAATGTCAATAATTACAGATTCAGGTAGAACTGATGAATGAAATTTACCGGAAAGCTTTGACGCGATTTTAACAGATTTTTCAAAACGATATTCAAGATTAAGAAGTTTACGGTGTTCAGGATTTTCAGGATCAAAATTTATCTCCAGTATGGATTTGAAAAAATTTCTGTTTAAAACCCTGTCTATCAGTACAAAGGGAGGGTACTCCTTCTTTGAAAGAATCCGGAAAAACTGCTCATCATCAATATTATACAACTGAGAAGCTGTTATTACCTGGTCGTGAAGAGCCATATATATAGCTTTTTTGATCATTCCTGTTGCTATCCTAACAGATTTATGCCAATAAACAGCTTTGTACATCATATATTTGGAAAAAAGCAGGTTTTCAACAGCCGGTAATCCTGATTGCTCCAGAGCCGGTTTATTATTATACAATGACAGTTTGTGAATAATAAACTCCGCATCCTGCATCCCGTATGGTACACCACAGAAAAAGGCATCCCGGTTTAGATAATCAAGTTTATCGGGATCGAGCACTCCGGAGAGAATTTTACGATAAAATTGAATTTCAGGATTACCACGATCATTTAAAGATTCATTAATAATTGCCGCGACAAAAAAGGGGTCTACTTTTAAAATCTCTTTAATTGAAAGAGATAGAGGAGGGGAAAGGATAATTTCAGATGAAAGTATTTCGTGATCTTTTAAGGGAAGTTCTTTTAACGAATGAGCAAATGGGAAATGGCCAAGATCGTGGAAAAGTGCCGCGCAGAGAAATGCTTTGATACCTTCAGGCGTTAAGAAGTCAATATTACGGTGGTTCAGAAGTGACTTCATAATCTGACCTGCCAGATGGAAAACACCAAGGCTGTGATTTAACCGGGTGTGAACGGCCCCCGGATACACATGGAAAGCCGGACCCAGCTGCTTTATTCTTCCAAGGCGCTGGAATGATGTATCCGAAAGAAGTTCCTTCAGTGGAGCGGAGAGGTATATATTTTTCCAGAGCGGGTCACGTATAGGGAGTGTATATTCATGATTAAGATGGGTAAGAATTGATTTCATCATGAACTATACTTTTTAGTATGGTTCAGAAGCCCACCTGCCAGAAGAATATCAATCAGCCGCTGATCAAAAGCGTAATCAGCCGGGAAGGTGTTATTTGACCGTAAATTTTTAACCATA
>CAYSXD010000144.1:0-6164 GCA_964434925.1 uncultured Spirochaetaceae bacterium | reverse complement strand
CCCGCCTCCCCGTCTCCGTCTTCCAGTCTCCCGTCTCCCGTCTCCGTCTCCCCGTCTCCGTCTTCCAGTCTCCTGTCTCCCGTCTCCGTCTCCGTCTCCCCGTCTCCCATCCCGCTCTGTCTCTTAAATTCAGGAACATCAGGGATTTCCGCGGTAAAAAACAACGGAGCATCCGACCCTGTCTCCCGTCTCCCGTCTCCCTCCTCCTGTATCTCCCTGCTCATTGATGGTCCGGAAAGCCTGAGGATCCCTCCCTCTCCCTCTGCGTCTCTCCTGAACAACTCCGAAAGCTTTAATCCGATAACAAAGAGGACAAGAATCTCTACAAGAAAAATAAGAAAGAGAAGAAAAGCGCCCTCTTTAATTCCGAACCTTACAATAATAGCTGATGAAAGAGACAACTTTGAACCGGAAAGTACATGGAAAAATAAAGCAAGCGTTAAAAAAGGTATGAAAGACAAAAGAAGAAGGATGCTGGAGAAAACTTTAAAATGATCCCTTATAAGAAGCACAGCCGCAATAATAAGGTATATGGGAATATAGAAAGACGCATATGAGAAACTTTGAAATAAAAAAGTACCGAAAGCTCCCGACGGCATTAATTTCCCCATATATTCAGAAGCCATGGGGGGTATGAGCAGTAAGAGTGTAATGCCCGCCGAAACCACAAGAAAAATTGCAATAAGAAATGAAAAAAGGCCTTTTCTCACTACTACCTCACCGTAAAAATATTAATCCTGCCATACCCAGAGGAATCAGATAGAAACTAAAAAGATATAGGTTCCCTTTTCTGATAACCCGCAGCAGAATCTTTAAGCTTATCAATCCTACTATAAAAGCACTCATCATTCCAGCTGCTATAATCCCGGTATTAACACTCCTCAGCATTTCTCCCGCGTCTTTAAACTGTAAAATCAGGGCACCCAGAATGGCAGGAATGGAAATAAGAAAAGAATACTCTCCGGCTTTTTCACGTGTCATACCTGAATAGAGAGCCGCTGATATGGTTATTCCTGACCGTGATATGCCGGGGAAGACTCCAAATCCCTGAGCAATACCGGTTATTATACCATGCTTTACCCTAATTGTTTTATACGTATCCATACCTTTCCACATTCTGCTGAGCAGCAAAATAATCCCTGTCACTATAAAAAAGGTATAAATAACAGTAACGTGTTGTTCAATATGAAGTTTCTCGATAAACAGCCCCAGAAGGCCGGTAAAAAATGTAGCAATAATAATAATGCCCAGAAGTCTCAGGTTCTCTTTATCATCTTCATTCCTTTTTTTCTTTGTAAAAGAAACAAGGGATTTTATAATGGCCCATAACCTTTTGTAGAAAATTATACACACAACTAAGAGAGTTGCAATATGAAGCAGAATATCAAACAACAGAGGAACGTCAGGAAGGTTCATAAAGTGCTGGATAACGGCCAGGTGTCCGGAACTTGAAACAGGAAGAAATTCGGCAACACCCTGAACAAGACCCAGAACTATTGCCTGTAACAATGTCATATGCATTACCTCGCCTTCATAAATAATTTTATCACTTCAACCGGTGATAAATTATAGTAAAGATACCCGTAAACCACAGCAGATACAAGAACCTTACGCCCATAAAGACTCGTTTCATTATAGGGTATGACCTCAAGAAAGAGGTCTTCGGGAAACAAGTTATAGTTCTTTTTCCAGCGCCTCACCCGTGTTAATCCTCCATTATAGGCAAGAAGCGCATCAATAACCGTTTCTGTCCTCTTTATAAGATTTCCCAGATACCAACCCCCAAGAGCAAGATTCACTTCCGGTTTTCTAATATTTGCACCCTGAAGATCAATCCTCCGAGCTACATCCCCGGCGGTAGAAGGCATAAGCTGGCTTAACCCAACTGCTCCCGCCGCAGAAACGATTCCAGGAGAAAAATGGCTTTCTTCACGGATCAAAGCAGTAAAAACAGGTAAGGGAAGGTTCTCTTTTTCGCGTACTGCAGAGATTATATGACGATATCCCTCCGGATAAAGTATTTTTATATCCTTTTGGCTTACTCTGTAACCATTCCGGGCGGCATAGTAACTCATAATTCGTATTGAATGGAGATAATCACCAGTGGTTTTTAAAAATTCTGTAAAAAAACGGATGGCCCTAAGAGAAAAAGAATACGGATGCCCGGACAGTACTTCCTTCCCATATTCCGGAAGATTATTAAGAACAGCACCAACAAGTAATTCATCAAGAGCTCCGGAGGCAAGTGCTTCTTTTTTATCATCCGGCACAAAAATCCTGAATGGTTTAGGAGAATGCGCGCCGGCTTTCCTCTCCTGTAACGCGGCCTGGGCCATTATTTTATAATACAGCCCGGAAGCTACTCCCCTTCCGCTTTCTATAGCCCACCGGTACCATGTAACTATCTGCTTATTCTCCGCCTGAAAATATCCTTCATCCGCACCACGTGCGGTAATATAGGCAAGTCGGGATATAATATCATTACCTGCTTTTCCATGCAAATTTTCAAGGAGGCTTTCAATATCTTTCCATCTTCCTTTACGAATAATATCAGTGGTAAGGTCGGAAAGAATATCAGAAAAGTAGTCAGGATTATTCCACTGCCCGGTAAGGGTATCCAGCTCACCGAGGGCTTTTGTAAGCGAAATTTTAACTTCAGACGCATACCAGTACCAGAGGAGCTTATCATGGAATTCTCTCCCCGAATATAAAAGTCCCTCGGTATAGAATGCTGAGGCTACACCGGGGAGGCCTTTCCTGCCGTTAAGGTATCCCGAAGCCCAGAGTATGTGAGATTTAACATCTCTTGAATATTTTTTCCACCGTGAAGAAGATCGGATAACTGTAAATAATTTCAAAAGTGACTCTGTCCGGCCGGCACGTACGGCAGTTTTTGTTATTTCATCCACAATGGGAGGGGAAAGAAGTGCTGACGGGGAATGTATTTCGATCTGAAGAAAACTCAGTGCGCTTTGTATGGACTGCCTGTACTTTTTCTTTTCTTTGAAAAGTTTGAATAAAAAAAGGTCAGCTTCCTGCCCGGAGAGTTCTTTTAGAAGTTTGTTCTTCCCCCATTCCTGTGCGATACGTGTATAATGATCCGGTTTTTTCGGGTCCGCAGGTATATTCATAACATAGGAAATAAAAACAGTATGCCAGTCTTTTTTCCCAAGCAAACCGTGTACAATTACGTTCAGAGTGGAAAGATTGTCATTCAGTTGTATTACTTTTTTATTCAGAAGATCCAGCAGCCCATTGTATGCCTTTTCCCGGTACAATGCTTCAGCAAGAATTGGAACAATTATTTCAGGTGAAGATCCCGAATCGAGAAAAGTCCTGCCTAATACAGTAAGAGAAATATAATCTTTTTCCTCCAGGAGTATGGAGAGAAGTCTTCCCCGTGCTTCCGTTCTTACCGGATCCGCTGCTGAAATAGCTGCCTGACGGAGAAGACTTTTAACTTCATTCACCGATCCGCCTGCTTTTTGCAGCCTGAGGGCTTTAAAAAAACTTTCTGAAGAAGGATTGAGTGATAAACTACTGAGAGATACAGAAAGAAGAGTGAAGAGTAAAAGAAAAAGACTACTCTTTTGGTATAAAAATTTTTGTTTCGGCAAAAATAAGATGAGGATTTTTAATTTTATTCTCTCTAACAATTTTAGCATATAACTTCGGTGAACGGTAAAAAGAGTATGATATTCCCCAGAGTGTATCACCCCAGCGAATTCTATACCATACCCCAGGGCTTCCGGTTGAAACTTTTTTTGCTTCCGAAACAGCCGGCACGGAGGCTGTTTTTTTTACTTCAGTGGATGGCTGCACATTTTGTACAGGTACATTCTTCACTGAAGGAGTATTCTTTTCCGGAGTTGCTTTTTCTGCCTGAAGAACCGGCGCATCTTTTCCGGAGAAACTGTTGTACACAAAATAAACAAGCCCTGCCAGAACAACAAGAGAAAGAAGGACAAAGAGCGCGATAAGAAGGGGATGCAGGCGGTGTTTCTCTTTATTCTCACTACGACCGGAAGGTGCCGCATAATAAGATTCATCGGCCGGTTCCGTATTTCTATCTGACTCTTTGTTAAAGATGGGAGGCTCATCATCTTCATTGGCTGGTGCTTCGTCAGGTACTTCGGCGTCATCAAATGAAAAGTCAGAATCGTCTTCACCCGTTTCTTCAAGGTCCATATCATCATACTCATTTTCATCAAAATCATCTTCAAGAGAGAATTCAGGTACATCGTACGTGGTTTCGTCACTTAATGATTCAAGACTAACACTGAGAGACTCTTCAGTACCTGAAGCCAGATCTTTTGCCGTTGTATTTAAAACATTCTCTTCATCCAGCCCTATTTTAAGTTCGATCTCGGGAATACCTTTTTCAACGGGGGCAATGCTATTAATCATTAAACTGCCTACATAGGCAGGATCCGTAAAATTCTCACCCTTCCCTTTGTACAGATCTATCTGCACACTTGACTGGTTATCATTCACTGTTGTAAGAACAAGCCGTTTCTTTTTCAGAGAATCTTCCTCTAAAATGGGAAAAAAAGTCCCATCCGCAATTTTTATACCGATTTTTTCTTCACTCAATCTTTTACCATCCTTCTCTATAAGACTAATTCCCAATATATACTTTGTCAACCTCTTTTATTTATTGACTTCAACCGCTAACTTCATCATAATTACTCTATGGACTCAATTTACATTATTATTCCCGTTGCTGTTATTATTATCGGTGCTTTTATCATTTTCGTCATATCATCTCAAAGAAATAAGAAAGATTCCGGGACAGGCTCAAAAAAACGCCGGTCCCGGTCAAAATCGCCGGCTGCTCTCTTAAAAGAGGCAAATAAAAGACTTACACAAAATCCTCAGGACGGACAGGCACTTAAGGTGGTTGCCGATCATTATTTTGATGATAATCAATTTGAAAAAGCTTTTCAGCCATACACTATGCTTATTGATCTCTGTGCCATGAATAAAGAACTTGATGAATTTGAGATTACATTAAAATACGCGATGTGCGCCCTGAAACTCAACAGAATTAATGACGCATACCGGGCTTTGATGATCTGCAGGGGGATGAAACAGGAAGTTTTTGAAGTGGATTTTAATCTGGGAATTCTTGAATTTAAGCGTAAACAGTACGAAAAAGCCGCCGCTCTTCTTTTACGGGCCCGAAAACAGAATCCGGAACATCTTGAATGTTCCAGATATCTCGGCCAGAGCCTTTTTAAGCTGGGTAAAATGAAAGAAGCAGCATTACTACTCAGGAAAGTTATTGATCTTGAACCCACAGATAAGGAAACATTATTTTATCTTGCGAAAAGCTATGCTAAACTTGGGAAAACAGACCAGGCACTTAAAATCTATCTTCATCTTCGATCCGATCCGCGTATTGGCCCCGGGGCCGCCATACAGGCTGGATTAATTCATAGCGCAAAAAATCAGCATGAAAAAGCAATAATGGATTTTGAAATCGGGCTCAAACATGAAGCAATTCCACCTGATGCCAGACTTGAGTTACTTTACAATCTGGCAGTTACCTATATACAAGCTCAGAGCATTAATAGAGCTATTTCTCTTTTAGCAGAAATTCAACAGGCAGTTCCTGATTATAAGGATGTAAAAGTTTTACTGGCAAAATATGAGGAACTGAACAGAAATCAGAATCTCCAGACCTATCTTATAGCTCCAACTTCAAATTTTGTTACTCTGTGCCGAAGGCTGTGTGCTACTTTCTTTCCAAAAGCAAGAATAAAAATTACAGATATTTCCGTACGGAAAAATGAGTATGCTGATATTCTTACCGAAGTAAATACACGCAAATGGGAGGATGTAATACTATTCAGGTTTGTACGTTCGACAGGACAAATTGGAGAATTGGTGGTTCGTGATTTATATGCCAAAGCGAAAGAAATGCGGGCCGGAAGAGCATACTGTACAACAGCGGGAACATTTACCGAAGGAGCTCAGCAGTTTGTCGAAGCCAGACTGATTGATCTTGTTGAAAAAAAAGAACTTATGGAAAAACTCAATTCTATTGATGATTCTACCATAATTTGACAATGTGTCTCTCATCATGGAGATAGGGAACTTCAATTTTCATGATTTCATAGTTCGAGACACTTTTAAGTAAGTTTACTTCAGCCAGGATAACA
>CAYSXD010000143.1:0-6194 GCA_964434925.1 uncultured Spirochaetaceae bacterium | reverse complement strand
ACCGCTCTTTCCCTGGGGATAGTACTTGCCGGAGCGGGGATGGTTTTTCAGATGATATTTTCCAACCCCCTTGTAGAGCCCGGATTCCTGGGGGTATCGCAGGGGGCCGCGTTCGGGGCCTCGATTTCCATTGTTTTTATTTCAACCTCTGCCTGGGTAATCCAGGGTACAGCGGCGGTAACGGCGGTTTTAGGTCTTGTCTTTTCCTATACAATAGCCCGGCGGGTCAGATTCGGTGGATGGGTATTGAGGCTTATCCTTTCAGGGATTGCTGTTTCAGCTATTTTTTCAGCAGGGGTTGGAATTCTTAAATATACTGCCGATCCAATGAGGGACCTTCCTGAAATAACTTTCTGGATGCTTGGGGGATTATGGAGTATTACCTGGAGAGAATTCCTTACCATTATGCCGGTTGTCGGTATAGCAGTTGTTATTCTGTTCCTTATGCGCTGGCGTTTAAATATACTGAGCCTGGATGATGAGACTGCTTTTTCTCTTGGTCTTGCACCGGGGAGGGAACGTCTTGTTTTTCTTATTACCGCTACTGCCGCTGTAGCGGCAGTGGTGTCGGTAAGTGGTATTGTAAGCTGGGTAGGGTTGATTGTCCCCCATATTGCCAGAAGAATATTTAAAACGGATACCCGGTACAGCCTCCCCGGCAGTATGATCCTGGGTGGAATTTTTACACTTTTATGTGATATTCTCGCGCGAACACTCTTTCCGGGAGAAATTCCGCTGGGTATTTTTACCTCTTTTCTTGGCGCGGGTGTTTTTATTTTGCTTCTTATGAGCCGGAATATTAAGGTCGAAAAGTGAGTACATCGATAGTAAGCCTCAAAGATATTAATTTCACCTACGCGGCGGATAATAATACTGTATTCAAAATGATATCTCTGGAAGTTGAAAAAAATTCTGTAACAGGCATACTCGGTCCGAATGGTGTTGGAAAAACAACGCTTCTTCACTTGCTTCTCGGTTGGAAAAAACCCGGTTCCGGTACTATTAATATTTCCGGCAGGAGAATTGAAACATACACCCGGAGAGAAATGGGACAAATGATTGGTCTTGTTCCGCAGTATGAACATATCAGCTTTGAATATTCCCTTCTTGAATATGTTCTTCTGGGAAGAACTCCGTACCTCAGTACACTTCAGACCCCTTCCAAAGAGGATTATGCGATTGCTTTAAAGGCTCTGGAAACCGTCGGCCTAAAGGAGATTGCATGGAAACAGGTTACCCGTTTGAGTGGAGGTGAGAAGCAGCTTGTTCTTGTTGCACGTTCTATCGCGCAAAAACCGTCCATCCTTCTGATGGATGAGCCGATGAGCAACCTTGATCTGGCAAATAAAGTTCGGCTTCTTGGTGTTATGCGCCGCTTAAAAGCTGATGGAGTAACAATTCTGTTTACCAGTCATGAACCAGAGATTGCCGCGTCCATTGCCGATACCATGATACTTATGGGAGAAGATAATCTTATATGCAGCGGAAAGGTAAATGAAATTCTTAACAGTCGTTCTCTCAGCAAAGTGTATGGTATACCTGTAAAGGTTGAGGATCATGATGGACATAAGATACTCATCTGGCATAAATAATATTTAATATGGTATAGTTTGTGAAATCCAAAGGAGAGTAAACGACGGTGAACAGCGTAACATTGATTGGTGCCGCTAATATTGATATTCAGGGATTTACTTTTGAAAAACTTATTTCCGGTGACTCAAATCCGGGGCGAGTGCAGGTTTGCCCGGGAGGGGTAAGCAGGAATATAGCGGAGAATCTCTCAAAATTAGGAGTACCGGTTGAACTAATAACCGCTATTGGCGGTGGCCCCAATGGAAAGTATATTGTTTCGTCCTGTGAAAAGAGCGGGATTGGGATTAATCGTTCTCTTATTTTACCGGATAAAGAGTCCTCCACCTACCTTGCGATTATGGATGAAAAAGGAGATATGGCACTGGCCCTCTCCGATATGAGTATTTCGGATGAAGTAACCGTGGAATATATAAAAAAGGTAAAGTATGTTCTTGAAAAATCTTCTCTTATAGAAATTGACCCGTGTCTTTCAACAGAGGTTATACAGTATATTATTAATGAATTCAAAGATATTCCGATATATCTGGACCCCGTATCAATAGGAAAAGCACGTAAAATTAAGAATGCTATTGGAGGAATTCATACTTTGAAACTTAACAAAATGGAAGCGGGATATTTAAGTGGAATTGATATCAGGAAAGAACAGGATATTAAGCCGGCCTCCCTGTTTTTCCTTTCACACGGTGTTCAAAATATTTACATTACATTGGGAAGAAACGGCGTCTATTATGATAATGGCAGAGTATCGGGTTTTGTCAGACCACCATCTACTGAAATAATAAATGCAACCGGCGCAGGGGATGCTTTTATGGCAGGAGTAATGTATGGCGATCTCCACGGATATGCAATGGAGAAAACTGCTGTTTTCGCTTCAGGAGCATCAATACTGGCGTTGAACTCAATAGAAACGGTAAGTGCTGATATATCAGTAAAAAAAATAGAAGAAATTATAAAGGAGAAGTTTTAATGTTTGAAAAGTACATGGATGTAAAAGCGGAAGTAACCGAAGCCCTTAACGAAGGGCACCCTGTTGTTGCTCTCGAATCGACTATTATATCACATGGGATGCCGTACCCCGAGAATATTATAAGTGCAAAGAAGTCAGAGTCTCTCATACGTGAAGCAGGCGCAATACCGGCAACAATTGCCGTGATAAAAGGACGGATAAAGATTGGACTTTCCGAAGAGGACCTTGATCATATGGGAAGAGATTCCGGGATAGCAAAGGTCAGCAGGAGAGATATTGCTCTTGTTATTGCAAAGGGGCTGGATGGTGCGACGACAGTCGCGACAACAATGCTTTGCAGTGAGCTGGCAGGAATAAAAGTTTTTGCGACCGGAGGTATAGGTGGAGTTCACCGCAAGGGTCAGGATACATTTGATATCTCGGCGGATTTAATGGAACTGGCAAACACAAATGTAGGAGTTGTTTCGGCCGGAGTAAAATCAATTCTTAATATTGGTTTGACACTTGAGTATCTGGAAACACAGGGGGTTCCTGTTGTTGGATACAAGGCTGAAAATTTCCCTGCGTTTTATACCCGGAACAGCGGATTCAAGGTGGATTACCGGGTTGATTCACCGGAAGAGATCGCTAAGGCTCTCAAGATAAAGTGGGATCTCGGATTAAAGGGCGGCATGGTTATTGCCAATCCAATACCGGAAGAATATGAAATGGACCCTGACTATATAAATTCTGTTATTGATGAGGCAGTTGATGCGTCTGAAAAAGAGGGAGTCAGGGGTAAAAATATCACCCCTTTTATCCTTGCCCGGCTTCATTCAAAAACAGGTGATAAAAGCCTTTTTGCCAATAAAGAGCTTGTATACAGTAACGTACGGCTGGCGGCACAGATTGCAATTGAATATTCGAAATTGTAACAGTATTCAGGCTGGTTTTTTAAAGATTCTCTAAACTGACCGTCTCTCTGTTTCCATGAGTAATCTCGATGACTCTGTATGCTGTTCCCGGGAATATTGCTGCTACGGCCGTTTCAATAAGAGACGTCCGGATTACTAATAAAAAGGTTACGGTACTGGGAATCTGTGAGATAAGAGGCAGCAGTTTGAAAAACCCCTCATGCTGCTGTAGTTCAAGCGGTCCTATTTCATCAAGAACAATAAAGTCATCCGGCCGAGTTACGGCAAGCGTAACCGAATCTATTGCTCTTTCAAATCCGGCCATACTAAAGTGAAACGGACCGAAAGCAGGGCCTTTCAAAGGTTCATATTTTCTTCCCAGCGGCCACCTTTGGCCGGTGGAAATATCCAGTGCATCAAAACCTGTTTTTACCTGAACACTGTCAGTTCTTTTAGATGAAGAAGGTTTAAACACAGCAGGGGTAAGAATCCCTCCGGAGCTTCCTGATTTTTTAAGAATGTTTATCTGTTTTAAGAGCCAGGTTGTTTTGCCGGAACCCTGCTCTCCCGTGATAATAGTTACCATAGGAGAAGTATATCATGGGAATGCACAGGTTTGAAAACCCTCCGGAAACTGCAGCTGATTTTTTAAAGCAGTCATAGGGGAGGTGTTTTTTGAATTTGCATATTTCATATTCAATGAGTATCTTATATTAAGGGAGTGTTATGTGAAGAATTTTATAAAATATGGTTCTATGCTGGTTATCGTATTACTTTTAGCAGGTTGTCTTCCGGGAGACGGGCGTGCATCAGCGTTTAACCCGTCAGGATTTTTTTCGGGGGTATGGCATGGATGGATAGCCCCCTTTTCTCTGATCATTGGAATATTCAATCACTCCATCCGGGTGTATGAAGTCAATAATACCGGATGGTGGTATGATTTAGGGTTCTATATTGCTATTATAAGCGGCTTTGGAGGAATATCTTTTTCCCGGAAAAAAATCCGGCGAAGACGCATGGATTAATACAGCCTTATAGTCTCCGGATGTCAAATGAAACAGTTCCGTTTGAGAGAGTGAGTATCTCTTCTTCCGCTTTTTTAAGCCGGGTTACCGGTACTACTCCTGTTATGCTGATGTTTACTTCAAAGGATTCATTTTCGATTTCCGCGTTATGGCTGATAAGGCATTTCTTTATTTTGTCATACAGGTCATAGTGGAAGGTCAGTGAAAAGGAGATCTTTTCAACGAGCTCCTCAACGGGAAGAATATTCAGAACTCTTTGGGCTGCTTCCGTATATGCTTTAACAAGCCCTCCCGTACCCAATTTAGTTCCGCCGAAGTACCGGACAACAAGTATAAGAATGTTGGTTATACCTCTGCCTTTCAGCACTTCCAGTACGGGCCGCCCTGCTGTTCCATGAGGTTCCCTGTCATCACTCATACCAAATATATCTCCGGTTGTACCAATGACAAAAGCATGGACGACATGTGTCGCATCCGAATATTCACTTCGTATTTCATTGAGTTTTTGGCGTACTTCGGCTGATGACTGTACACCTTCAGCAAAGGCAAGAAATTTTGATCTTTTTACTTCCAATGAAGCGTGTGCCTTTCTCTTAGGTGTCTGCATTCTCATCCTTCAGTGATCCTCGTTATTTACCGGGGTGTGTGATTAAATATATTATCCGCATCACAATGGTTCTGTGCAAGGGTGCCGGAAATGTCTGTCAGTGTATCATTCAGATCAGGGGGGAGAGAAAACGAAAGTGCGTTTATGTTTTCTTCAACCTGAATTCGCGTACGGGCACCGGCAAGCACCGAGTGTATCCAGGGTCGTGAAATGACCCACGAGAGAGAAAGCTGAGCAAGAGACACACCGTTATCCCGGGCCAGTGATTGAAATTTATGTAAAGCTTCCTGAATTAAAGATTTCCCGCTGCCGGTAAGAAAAATAAGATTGTTTCTGGCATCATCAGTCCTGAATCCGTTGTTTATAAGAAATTTATCCGTCAGGACTCCCTGTGCGAGGGAACTGTAGGAAATAATTTTTATTCCGTTTTTTATACAAAACGGTATTACCTCTCTTTCCGATTTTCTCCAGAGAAGAGAATATCCTGTTTGGCAGTAATCAATATTTCCCCATTCCATAAGAAGCTTAATCCGTGATGGAGAGAAATTGCTTACTCCTATGGAGTGTATCTTTCCCTGCCGGCGGTTTTTTTCCAGGATCTGCATGACAGGTATAAAATTTTTACCGGGAGAAGGCCAGTGCAGATAGAAAATGTCTATGTAATCTGTACAAAGCCGCCTTAGACTTGTATCAATGCCTTTTTGAAAGGTCACGGGAGAATGATACATTGATTTTGTTGCAATAATAACTTTCTCACGTACTCTTTTAAGCTGCTGCCCGGTAATCTGCTCTGATCTTCCTGAAGCATACACCTGGGCAGTGTCAAAATGGGTAACTCCCCCTCTTAATGCGGCCTGAATAGTTCTTACCGAATCAGTATGAGCCTGATCTCCCCAGTACCGGTCATTACCGAAACTCCAGCAGCCAAGCCCGAGTTTTGACATTGAAATACTCATGAGGGAATAATACCTCTTTCAACCTCTTTTGCAACCCCCTTTTAGACACTGGCATATGTCTAATATATCAAATACATTAAAAAACATTAAATCAGCTCGTCGAGGGCTCGATTCTTTTTAGGATCGACAAAGCTAACGCACCTGAGCTTTGGG
>CAYSXD010000142.1:0-6197 GCA_964434925.1 uncultured Spirochaetaceae bacterium | reverse complement strand
CCCTCCCATCATAAAACCCATCGTTCTCTGGTGCGCGTTTTTCTCAGTATCATCCGTACTTGTTGTTTCCACAAGTGCTATTTTTTTTAATTCTTTTGTAAGTGCCGCCGCTACCACATCCATCTTACCTATATCCTTCAGATACAGATTCATATACTGGAACTGACCGTCCTTCAGACCAAGCAGACTACCAAGATAATTTATATCCGCATATCCCGCGCTGATGAATGAAAAACCACTTGTTTCCTTTGTTATAGCTCCAACAATAAAATCCCCCACGTTCCGCTGTCCTGTCACTGTATCAAGACGAATAAGAACCGACTCACCCACTTTTACTCCAAGTTTATCTGCTACCTTTTCCGGTATAATAATTGCTTTTGGGTTTGAAACAGAATCAAAGGAGCCTTCCTTAACCACCAGTGTTTTTTTAAGCAGTTTTTCATCCTTCCAATTAACTCCATACATAAGAAGAGAGGTACTTTTTGATCCGAATATTATTTCACTTCGCGCGGATTGTGCACGTATATGAACTTCCTTGATATCCTTAGCAACAGTCTTCAATGCCTCGTTCAGCAAATCTCTGTCACCAATTATATTAACAACCTTACCGCTGGAGGTAACTTCTTTACCGTTTATATAGACATGCCCCCCCATGAGAGAGGTGAAATTTTCCTGCAGGGTATCGGTGAGCCCTGCAGTAAAACCATTAAGAAGTATAATAATCATTACGCCGAAGGTTATCGCGCTCCCAAGGAGTATACTTCGTTTTTTTTGCCGGGTAATATTGCGGAGTGCTATTTTTACTATATTTATATTCATTCTAGTTTTCTCCCATTGCCTTAACAGGACTGATTTTTAAAGCGACAGAGACAGGATATAGACTGGCAAAAATGCCGATACCCCCAACAATAACAAGGGACTGAATAACCGCTGAGACTGAGACAACAGGGTGAAATACTTTCCCTCCCATAAGGACCTGAAGAAAATCATTCGTCGCAGTAAATCCAACGGCTCCAAGTATTTCTGTGATAATTATACCAAGCGCAGCTCCCAGCAAACCAAAAATCACCGTAATCATAAGCGTCTCAATGGTAATCATGGAGCGCACAAATGATTTTTTCGCTCCAATAGCACGCATAGTACCTATCTCTCCTATCCTTTCTGTCACAGATATCACCAGGGTATTCATTATTATAATAACACCAACCACCGCGATAATTAGAATGAGCAAATTAAACACAACCTTGAGGGTGTTTGACATTTTCGCTATGGCACCCGCACCGGCAAGCCAGCCGTAAGCCTTTGCTTCAATACCGCTTTTCGCAAACCAACTGTTTAAATTCCTTATGACTCTTCCCGACGATGCACCGGGAGTAAGCTTTATAACCAGATACTGCCAGGAGTTAGGGTCCGTTTCCCTGTACAATGCTCTCTTTGATTTATCGCCAAGAATAGAAAGATAATTAACAGTCGTGTTACCTGGTTTGGTATCCGCTATAATCGTGGATGTATCGTTCTTCTGATCAAAAAGTGAATTTTCATCTACCTGTCCTATAAACTTTTTTTCCTGAGCAGTGAGGTTGGTAGAAATGACTGTATTCTTCAGCATCCCATTAATAATCCGCATATTCGTCACATCGAGAAATGAAAGCAACCGAAGCTGAGGTGAATCATTCTTAAATCTGAATATGCCCCGTACAGTGACTTCCCGTATCTTTGTTCCGGTAAGATTATTAATCCCTGTTAAAAGAACCTTGTCACCTACTTTCACTTCAGTTCCGCCATCCTTAACCATTCTTTTTACCGTATCTTCGGAAAGGACAATTCCTTCTTTTCCTTCCTCAAGAAAACCTCCCGATAAAAGTTCTAAGTTATTCCTGAATACTTCTTTGTACTTTACCGGGTTAAAACTGAATATAAGGGCAAACCCATTGTCATTTCCATGCTTTATCGCTACCGCTCCCGCTATTTGAGGGTTAAAGGCTTTAACACTCTTAAGAGAACCAAGATATTCCGCAATCTTTGGCTCCTCCGGTATAAGAGGTATTGCGGAATCCCTCTCGCTCATAATACCATCCATAAACATTGATGGATTTTTCATTTTGGAAGAAGTAACAACAATATCACCGGTAAAATTGTCAATGTATGTTTTCCGGAGTCCCGCCGCAGCGCTGTCTATCAATGAATTTCCTACCACCAGGATAAGAATGCCAAGAGTTATTAATATTCCGATAATTAATGTTTTCGTTTTATGTTTCCATATATTTCTATAGGCAATCTTTAAAATTACGTTTTCCATACTTACCCTCTGGAATTTGATTCGATTGTTCCGTCTTTCAGTCTGATGACATGATCCGCTATACCAACAATTGTTTTATCATGCGTGGAAAAAATAAAGGTTGTCCCAAATTCCTTATTCATCATTTTCATCAGTTCAATAATATTTTCACCCGTTTGCGAATCAAGGTTTGCCGTCGGTTCATCTGCCAGAACAATTGCCGGTTTGGTTACCAGCGCCCGGGCAATGGCAACCCGCTGCCGCTGACCGCCGGAAAGTTCATTCGGCTTATGATTCCACCATTCCTTAAGACCCACATCTTCGATAAGAAGATCAATCCATTTTTTTCGTTCCGCTTTACTTTCCCGTTTTTTCCCAAGCAACATGGGAAATTCAATGTTTTCATAGACATTAAGAACAGGAATAAGATTAAAATTCTGGAAGATAAACCCAAGAACATCGTGCCGCAGATTGGTAATTTCCGTATCATTCAGATCGTTAGTGTTGGTCCCTTTAATCAATACCGCCCCCTCGGTCGGCGTATCTATACATCCAATCATATTTAATATTGTCGTCTTTCCCGATCCTGAGGGCCCGGCAATAGAAACAAAATCCCCCGCTTCAATGGTAAAGGTGACTCCTTTAACGGCATGAACTTCTGTTTTACCTAATGGGTATGTTTTGTGAACATTGTTAAGTGATATTAAGGCCATAGTTTCTCCTTATAGTACGTTATCTGTTAAAAGTACTTGAGATAAAAAGGAAAAACAACAGTAAAATGATTAAATAATATAACAGATTGTTATTTTTCTTCGGGTCAGGGTGTTTTAGAATTTCCTTTAACCACCCGGGATAATTCTTTAATCAGAGCTTCAATTTTATAGGGTTTAACAAGACAACCCGCAAAACCATAATCAGTATAATTTGCCATAACAGGATCATCCGAATAGCCGCTGGAAACTATTACTTTCACCTGAGGATCTACCTTCAGGATTTCACTAACAGCCTCCACCCCCCCCATACCACCGGGAATAGTTAAATCCATTATAATAAGATCATAGGGGTCCTTATTACCAATCGCAAATTGATACTTTTCAATTACTTCTTTCCCGTTTAATGCAAAGTCAACAGTATTTCCGAAAGATTTGACCATTTCGAAAATCACATTCCTCACTATCTCTTCATCATCCATTACAAGGATATTCAGAGCCGGGAAAGGCTGGTTCCCCTTCTGCTCTGATTGGGCTCTGAAATCGGAAGAAGTTTCTTCCGCGGGAAGGCATATTGTAAATACTGTTCCCGCACCAGGTGTAGACTCAACAGTTATAGTCCCTTTGTGTTTGGAAATTATACTGTAAACAGCTGCCAGACCGAGTCCGTTTCCAGACACCTTTGTCGTGAAGTAAGGATCAAATATTCTGCCTATGTTTTCTTTCTTAATACCTTCCCCTTCATCCCGGATTAACAGCTTCACAAAACTCCTCACTCCATATTTTTCCTGAATACTACCGGAAATTTCCGTATTTTCTGCTTCTACGTACACCGTCCCTCCATGGACCATCGCCTGTTTAGCATTAATAACAAGATTTGCCACCACCTGGCTTATCTGCCCCTGATCCCCTTTTACCTGCCACAGGTTTTCAGGCATTTTAATGCGGGCTTTTATATTACTTCCGCTTAAATTGAATTTAACCGTATTGGTAACAATATTAGACAGATTAACTCTTTCCAGTATAGGATCTCCGCCTTTCGCAAAAGTCAGGAGCTGGCGCGTTAAACCCGTTGCCTTCTCTATTGCACCAAATGCAGTTTCCATATACGTATGCGCCGGATGATCTCCGGGTATTTTCAATAGGGCAAGCTCAATATTTCCGAAAAGTCCTGTAAGAATATTGTTAAAGTCATGTGCGATACCGCCGGCCAGAACTCCCAATGACTCAAGTTTAATTAATTTTAGTCTCTCCTGTTCCGCCCGTTTTTGATCAGTAATATCCTCACCTATGGACTGATAAATTACGGGATATTTATAATGATTGAAAAGAGCTCTGTTGATCCACCTCTGTAAACGGATTTCACCACCGGGAATAATCGCGTGATGTTCCTGTACACAAATAGGTGAATCAATTGTCAGAGCGGATATATTTGTCATAACCCTTTTTCTGTCCTCTTTCACAATATGCGAAAGCATTGTTTTCCCAATAAGCTCTTCTCCGGATTGACCAAAATAACTGCAATAAGCACTATTCACATACACTATTTCACCACTGGGTAAAAAACTGCACAGAAGAACAGGCATGTCTTCCGCAATCGTTCTGTATTGTTCTTTATCCCTTTCCAATTCCTGCTGCGCTTCTATTTTATCCTTAAGCATTGTATTGGCATTTTCTGCCATATGCTCAAATTCTACAAACTGTACCTTATCAAGCTCCATGGGTTCGGATGAAAAAGCTGCCCGGCTAAAAAATGAGGTAAAAAGCATAATATCGTTTTTTACTCTACGGGTAAACAAAGAAAACAGGACCAGAAACAGGGCCATAATTCCGATAATGACCAATAAAGAATACAAAGATTTCAACCTTAGACGTGTCATCAAACCGGAACGCATAACAGAGATTTCTTTTTCCACATCATCCAGGTAAACACCCGCACCTATAACCCATTGCAAATCCGGTAGTCCATAAATAAAAGAAACTTTAGGCGATTTAATAGTGGAATCTGAAAATTTTACAAATGAGTAGTAGATAAAACCTCCTTCGGGTTTTAAAGAGGCATTGTATTCCATATTGAAAAGATCTTTCATGGATTCAGGATTTTTATTAAAAACCTCCCACAATTTTCTTTCTCCTTCTATCTTTTTCCCATTCGCTACCAGAGCACTTCCATCTGATTTATTAACAAAAATGTAACCTTCCCTGCCAAAACGAATTCTGCTAATACTGTCGAGTAATTCGTTTTTTAACCTCTTCTCAACATCTATTTTATAAAAGCTTGTACCAATAAGCCAATTATACGGTTGGAACACTTTTACAAAAGCAATCTTTTTAAAAACACTTCCTCCCCCCTCCGGTTTGCCCCAATTATATTCATAAAACCCTTCACCGTATGACCGCGTAATGTTAATTGTATTTTTTGCAATATACCTGCCTTCCGCATTATGTATGTTCAGTAAATTGCTTTCTTCCGTTTTGGAATTAGCTGCGGAAAGGATCTCACTACCGTCCAGGTTTGTAATAAAATAACAGCTATTTTTGTTCTCAAATCTTACAGGCTGTAAAGCATCAATAATCATTTTCTGAATCACCGCTTTGCTTTCACTATTTCTATTATAGATATTCAGAGCAACAGCATTACCCAGGTAAACCATTTCTCTAGTTTTTATTTTTGCAAGTTTATAAGCTGCTGCCGTCTTAGTAATTATTTGCTCAACAACCCGCTTAACTTCCTGTTTTACCAATTGTTTCTGCTGCTCAACATAATCAGAACGCATTTTGTCCGAAAGAGTATTAAAATCCATATAGCTCTCAATAATATCAAAGCTTATAAAGGCTGCTGCAACAGCAAAGAAAAAAAACAATCCCCATAATCTTACATGTTTTATTAATTTAATTTTTCTTTTCATCGTCACGTCCCAATTCAATAGTACCACTACCGGCAGCAGAATTCCATATAAAGAGAAATGGCAAACACAATCCTTCCATCATCCTCCCGGCAATAGAAAAACTTTACAACGTAAAATTTTCCATTACCTACGCTCTGTATGAAAATAAAAGAATATGGATCCGGAGATGACAATCATTCCAATTATAGAGATATAATTCGGCGATTCAGCAGGTATGAGTATCCAACTGAAAACAGCACACAGGCAGTTATTGCAAGAATACTTATTTTTAATTTACTCATTAATTTTTCTCCACTTCTA
>CAYSXD010000141.1:0-6208 GCA_964434925.1 uncultured Spirochaetaceae bacterium | reverse complement strand
AAAGCTTTTTTTAAATACTTTCTGCAGAGATTGTATTCTTCACATTCCATAAGACAGATTGCAAGCTCATTATAAGCATCAATATTTGTATCTTCAAGAGTTATGCATTTCATAAGTGCTTCTTTTCCGAGAGCATATTCCTCTTTTTTCCTGTATCCCCATCCGAGGAGAAACCAGGCATTCCATACATCGGGATTATCGCACAAATAGAGTTTTATTTTCTCAATACCAAGATCTTCATTCCCCATACGGATCAAATCATATGCTTCAAGGAAATACAGATCTTCGAATGATTTCCCGGGGATTTTAGCTACAATTTGTCTGACAAATTCTTTTCGGTTTCCCTCCGGTTCAAGCAAAAGAAACTTTTCAAACATCTCTCTTGCTTTTTCCGGATTATGTTGTTTTATGTAAAAATTTCCTATATTAAAAAAAAGAGCTGGTGATGATGAATGGTATTTTAATGCATCAAGGTAAACATGAAAAGCTTCAAGGATATACTTTTCTGAAAGATCAAAATTTTTCAGGTTACCATACAGTTCCGATTGATCTTCTAAAACAAGTGCCAGATTAATAAAATTATTCGGTTGGCCCGGGGCATAATTAGCAAGTGCCCTAAAAATCTCTTCGGCAATAGCTAAATCATTGTTCTTTACCCTGTCGATTCCTGTCTGGGTCATAGTGTATACAAGGTCAGGTTTTACCTTGTTAATGAATGAGCGATAGTATTCAATATCTTTATTATGCGGCTGCCATGCAAATATCTTAAGCATAGCCGCTATAATCATTTCCCATGAAAGGTTCTGTATCGTCCAGTTGTCTTCACCCGGTGGTATTTCAACAGGAAGTAATTTTGAAAGATCCAGAGGGAGATCAGATAGTTTTTGAGCTGTTTGTTCCGGAACGGAAATAAATATGATTCTATCCAGTGGAGGAGGAAGGGGGGAGTCCATAAATTAGTGGTAAACTCCATGGTTGTGTTTTACCGTGATATAGTTATTTATCATCTTTTTATAGTTCATAGGTAGACTTTCTTCATTAAAATGTATTGCAATTGCCGCAAGGTCTTTTCGCCCATCCACCGTTTCATTTCGAACTGTTTTGCCTTTAAGGAAGAGCGGTTCTCCATCCGACTGAATAATTGCAAGAATACAAATTTTTCCTATGAGGAATTTACCAATTCCCTGAATAATGACCTTGGCCCCTGAAAAAGAAAGGTCCCTTAAAATACAATTCCGGGGAATTGAATCTATGGATACTCTCCCGTTTTTTGATTTTAATCCCAGTATCCTGACAGAATCATCAGTAATGGAAATTCGCTCTTCCGTTCGTTTTTTTGAATTGATATTTATCTCGAGCATCTGACCGAGAATAATAATAAGGTCATCGGCCGGACGCTTTGTATAGGTAAGATTGACAAAGTTTAAAGAAGAGTTTTCTTTACTGTACTGATTAAAACCTGATACTTTTGCTGATACAAAAAACAGAATTTTGTCTTTTTTATCCTCCACCTGGAAGGCAAATCTGAGAGAGACAAGATTGTTTGCTTTTCGTATCAATTCAAATGCAGCAGAGTCCAGACTGGCAATGATTTTTGCGCTTGTCATTGAGGACGCGTAAACGATACAGGGCCACTGGGTGCCGAGACATTTCAGATAAACATGTTTTTTTAATAACCGTGTTGTTTCAATGACTTCTTTTGTAAAGGTTACTTCGATATCTCTATAAAGATCATAATATCTATTAATCTGCTGACTGGTTAATACGCTCATTGGCCTGAATGGTATCCGTGGTGAAATCAATTGTCAAGACTTGGTAAGTTTTTTCATTAATAATAAAACCCGCGATGGCGCTTGGGAATGCATCTCTTGAACTCTGTAGTCCAAGTGGGTTAACTCACCGAAGCATCGTGTACGATAAAAATCATGCAATTCAACTCCGGTATCCGAAAACCCGTTTTATATTATTTGACCCAAGAGATTTATAACTCCCGCCCGACCACCGCAGGAAAAATTACTATAGTGCTTCATCAATAAGTTTAATGATTTCCAGCGTCATTTTTTCAACTTTTTCCGCGTCATTATTCTTAACGCTGCCAGACTTCCCGGATTTCTCTTTTAACAACTCATCCTGAATAAGTATACACGAAAGAATTGCTATTCGTAAAGGATTACGTACACCCATTTCCTGTTCAATTTTAGAAAACATTTTTTCGAGAGAAGTAATAATTGATTTAAAATAATCGGGGTCTTCATCAATTTTTAAAGAGAATGAAGACCCTAATAATCTTATCTTCTGAAAGTTGTCTGCCATAAGGAAATTCTAAAAGATATCCAGTTCGTTTTCCCCGGAACGGACTTCGGAATTAGCTTTACTGTCTTCTTCTGAATCTACTGCTTCTTTTTCACTCGTTTCAGTTTTTGAGGTCTCGTCTTTGGAAACATCGTCGACTGAGCTTGATTCACCGGATTCATTCCGGGAAACAATATCCTCCAGGACATCAAGCTGTTCAAGAGCATTTATTATACCTTCTTCTATGCTTGATTGATCCTGTTTAAAGGAATCGATTAAAACTTCCATCTCTTTAATACGATTTTCATAACCTTCAAGTTTGGATTCCAGAAGATCATTTTCACTTCTTAAAGATTTTATTAGTTCTACAGCCTGGTGGGCTCTTTTTTCAAGCAACTGTATTTGTTCAAGGGATAACATGTTAACCCTCGAGTGCTTTTTTAGCACGTACTACCAATGCGGAAAAAGCTTCTTTATCATCTATGGCCAGGTTGGATATTATTTTTCTGTTTAATTCTATACCTGATTTATGAAGACCATTGATAAATCTGGAATAAGTTATATCCTGAGCTCTGCACCCTGCCGATATGCGGGCAATCCAGAGTTTTCTAAAATCTCTTTTTTTCCGTCTTCTGTCACGATAGGCGTATTGCCCCGCTTTGGCAACAGCATCTTTTGCCGCCCTGAAATTAGTACTTCTTCTTCCAAAGTAACCCTTTGCGTCACTTAATATTTTTTTTCTTCGATTTTTTCTTCGGGTTCCATCAACTGCTCTTGGCATTTTACTTTCTCCTTAAAAACTATAGGGTAAAAGAACTTTGACTTTTTTTGTTTCTCTGTCACTTAATGTATCCAGGTGACGGAGATTTCTCTTTCTTTTAGAACTTTTCTTTGTCAGAATATGTCTCGTACCCTGTTTTTTGTACTTGACCTTACCATTCGCGGTAACCCGGTACCTTTTAGCAGCCGATTTTCTTGTTTTCATCTTTGGCATAGCTTTTTCCTCTTGAAATATTATTATTGGCTACCTAAGGAACAAGACCCTCAGTGCCATCTTTCCTGCCTACGGCAGGAATCCTGTAATTTTACTGCTTTCGCAGTTGGATTTTTATTTTTTAGGACTGAGTATCATCGACATAAAACGACCTTCCATCAGTGGTTTTTTGTCTAAAGAAAAAGCAATTTCTTTCTCTGTAAGAAGATCTATGACTTTCATCAGGACAACTTTCCCCAGTTCCGTATGAGCAAGCTCTCTTCCTCTAAATCTGATAGTGACTTTTACCTTGTTACCTTCTTCAAGAAATTCTATCACATGCTTTGTCTTGAATTCAAGATCATGCTTTTCGATTTTAGGTTGCATCCTGATTTCTTTAAGTTTTATCAGCTTTTGTTTTTTCTTGGATTCTTTTAACCGTTTGTCCTGTTCAAATTTGTATTTACCGTAATTCATCAATTTACAGACAGGAGGATTTGCCTGTGGAGCAACTTCCACCAAATCAACATCTTCCTGTTCAGCACGTTCAAGAGCTGCTGACAGCGGAATAACAAGCTGCTCTCCGTCGTCTTGAATAAGGCGTATTTCACGCGCCCGAATTGCTTCATTGATTTTCAATTCCTTAACAGCCAATATTCCTCCTTGATTCATAGCGAAAGACTTCACTCCATTAATTTCCGACTTACTATATCATTACTTTATAAAAGAGTCAAAGGGGTGAAATGTAATTGATCATTTAGCCAAAAGAAGCTCTAACCCGGTTGAAGGGTTTTTTTAATCATGATAGTCTCCCCATTATGAGTATTTTTCTACTAACAGCAGTCCCCCTCTTTTTTTTCTTGTTTATGTCAATTGATTTTAATGGCATTATCGCTACAAAGAATTTTAAAACAGCATTTATTCTGGGAGGAGGCATCTCTTTCTTTTCTTTGTTTTTACTGTCAATCATTCATTATTATATAAATATTCACTATTCATGGCTTCCTCTTTTCTTTTACCATTGGTTTTTTAATGTCTTTTTCTTTACTCTTGTATCAGTGAGTGGATTTGCCGTTCTTGTGGGAAAGAGGCTGCTTCCTGCTTATGACAGAAAAGATTTTCCCTTTGTTTACGCATTTTTTTCGGGATATTTTACCCCTGTCTCTTTTTACATACTCATACAAAAATTTTATATGCTGGATTCTTTTATTCTTTTTTTGTATCCCCTTTTACTCATAACTATTGTCTTCTGGATCTCTTTTATTGTTCTGGAAGCTTTAGGACATCAGGGGTTCCTGAGGGTAGTAATTTTTTCCACTTTGATACCACTTACCGCAGCAGCTACACTTGTCCCTGAATTTTACTATCTTAATTTCCAAAATTACGGAATGCTTATTGGTCTCTTTTTGCTTCTTATTTGTTCTTCTGTGTATTCCATTCTGCGGCATGATTATCGACGGGTATTCGGTACATAAAAAAATAAAGAGGATATCGGATGATATCCTCCCCGGAATTCATCTGGAAATTATACTCGCTGCGCGGAACCCAGTACTTCTTTATTTTTATGCATGTACATTTCTTTCAAAGCATCACGGGCAGGACCAAGATATTTCCTTGGATCAAAAACTGCCGGTTTTTCCGCAAAAACTTTTCTGATAGATGCTGTCATGGCAAGCCGGCCGTCCGAATCAATATTTATCTTACAAACTGCCGATTTTGAAGCTTTACGAAGCTGTTTTTCGGGAATGCCTACAGAATCTTTCAGTTTTCCTCCATAGGTATTAATCGTTTTAACATATTCTACAGGAACTGAGGATGATCCATGCAGTACAATTGGAAATCCCGGAAGAAGTTTTTCAACGGCTTCCAGTATATCAAACCGCAGAGGAGGCGGAATAAGAACACCGTTTTCATCTCGTGTACATTGTTCGGGGGTAAATTTATTTGCACCGTGACTGGTGCCGATAGAGATTGCAAGGCTGTCTACTCCGGTTTTACCTACAAAATCTTCAACCTCCTCAGGACGTGTATATGTTGATTTTTCCGCAACAACATCATCTTCAATACCGGCAAGGACTCCCAGTTCACCTTCAACGGTAATGTAATCTTTCTGCGCGTGAGCATATTCTACAACTTTCTTCGTCAATGCAACATTATCATTGTATGAAAGGCTCGAACCGTCAATCATGACTGATGAAAAACCATTGTCTATACAATCTTTACAGAGTTCAAAAGAATCCCCATGATCAAGATGCAGGACGATTGGTATTTCATACCCGAGTTCTTTAGCGTATTTAACGGCACCCTGAGCCATATAACGGAGAAGAGTCGCGTTTGCATACTTTCGTGCGCCTGATGATACCTGAAGAATGACAGGGGATTTGGTTTCCACGCATGCTCCGATAATTGCCTGAAGCTGCTCCATATTATTGAAATTATATG
This sequence comes from uncultured Spirochaetaceae bacterium, assembly GCA_964434925.1. Lineage (GTDB taxonomy): Bacteria > Spirochaetota > Spirochaetia > B11-G9 > B11-G9 > S145-15. Next base: position 501 of record CAYSXD010000141.1, on the reverse strand, counting down.
CCGGGACGGCAAATCTTTCTTTCATTGCTTTTCCAAACATCTCTTTTGTGTTTTGTAATCCTAATTCCTTATACGATACCATTTCTATACTCCTATAAAATTCAATAGTTCATTTTAATACTGTATGCTCTCTGGCCGGTATGGTCAAGATAGATGTGCTTGACCGATATGTTCGGCGGTGGTAGGGTACTCTTTGTATATGAAAAAACTATGTGTGGTCTTTTTTACATTACTTCTTATCTCCTGTAAAAGATTTGAGATCATTTCTGATCCTTACTGGGACGCAATACTGTCGAAAAGTGCCGGGGCGGTGTATTCGGATAAAAATATCCTTCGGATGGGCTACCGGATTAAGTACATAACCATTCCAGTGCAAAGTAACACTCTGGATATTGAGAGGATATTGGAAAAAAGCAGCGCGGATATTATTCTTTTAAGCCCGCTTTTTAGTCGGTTTGAGGGGGATTTCCGGAAGGATCTCTCTTCCGGAAGGATTTATTA
>CAYSXD010000140.1:0-6216 GCA_964434925.1 uncultured Spirochaetaceae bacterium | reverse complement strand
GGGTAAAATACCCCGCAGCTTGCTGCGGAATAGGCCGCAAAAGCGGCCTGGATCCGGGACTTGCCCCGGGGTATTGATACCTTTCATTTCCGTATGGAAGAAACTGATGTCGGAATAGTTCTTACCACTGCCGGGATCTTCCTTATCAGCTGAAAAATTCAAAATTATACTTTATATTTGGAGATGGTTTAGAAGAAATATTGAATTTGTAATTAAAACTTAGTATTCAAGTAATCCATAATTGCCTGATCATTAACAAACCCGAGTTCTACAGCAATTTCACCAAAAAGACGTTCATCGCCGTCATCCTGCAGCCCCAGTATCTTCTCCCTCTGTTCTTCAGTCATAGCACCAATACGCACCAGACCATCACCAATACGTTCCGCCATACTTTCTCCTTTCCCTTTTAGTATACCATATCCTTTCTTTCTTTACAAACAGCTGCAATAACTATATTTTATCTGTATGGAAACAATCGTAACTTTTGACAATGTAAATTTCAGATACAGTTCTTCTCAAACACTGGAGAACGTTTCCTTCTCTATCGAAGAAGGTGATTTTATTTCAGTCATAGGGCCGAATGGAGGAGGAAAAACGACCCTGGCAAAACTCATGCTTGGCCTCCTTACCCCTCAAACCGGTATAATACGCGTCTATGGTCAACCACCGGTTCAGTCCCGTTTTCTCTTTGGTTATGTTCCCCAATATTCTCTCTTTGATCCCCGCTTTCCCGTATCCGTAAAGGAAGTGGTTCTGATGGGGAAAATAACTAATACAAAATTCTTTTTTTCAAAACAGGATCATAATGATGCTGTGAAAGTTATCGAAAGAGCAGGACTCGGTTCTGTAATGCATAATACCTTTTCCGAACTTTCCGGAGGACAGAGACAGCGGGTTCTTATTGCACGGGCTTTAATTTCCAACCCCAGGATACTTCTGATGGACGAACCTACTGCCAGTATTGATTCAACTGTTGAACATAAAATGTCAGGTTTACTGGATCAGCTGAAAAAGAATTTAACTGTTATTCTTATAACCCATGATATGGGTTTCGTTTCCCACCTGGTAACAAAAGTGATCTGTGTTAACAGAAAAGTAAATCTACATCCTACAGCCAGTATTACGAAAGAACATCTTGAACAGCTTTACCATCAAAGCATGGAAGCAGTAAGACATGATATTAAGGAGACAGTATGAACCAGTTTTTTACCGCTCTTGTTGATCCTTCACTTCCCTTTATCCGCTACGCGTTTATTGCGGGTATTCTCTCCAGTATCTCCTTTGGTATTATTGGAACATGGGTTGTTATTAAACGTATAAGCTACCTGGCCGGAGCAATTGCCCATTCGGTACTGGCAGGAATAGGAATAACCCTTTTTTTAAAAAGTAAGTATAATCTCCCGTATCTGAATCCCCTCTTTGGAGCACTGATTACCGGTATTATTGCCGCAGTAATCATAGGGGTGGTAAGTCTCAAATTAAAGGAAAGGGAAGATACGGTAATTGGCGCAATATGGGCTACGGGAATGGCAGTAGGCCTTCTTTTTATTGCCAGAACCCCCGGGTATATTAACCCGATGAGTTATTTGTTTGGTAATATTCTTATTATCTCAAAATCCGATATACTGTTTATTATATTACTCGACGGTGTTATTTTGCTGCTTAGTATTCTCTTTTATCATCACTTTCAGACATTGTCATTTGATGAAGAATTCGCCCGAATCCGCGGTATCAAAACCAATCTCTATTTTATGATTCTTCTTATTATGACAGCTGTTACAGTTGTTTTAATGACAACAATCATCGGAATTGTAATGGTTATTGCTCTCCTGACTATACCTGCCGCGATTGGAGGGCTTTTTTCTAATAAAATATGGGTTATTATGCTATTGGCAATAGTTATCACAGCACTTTTTACATCAGGTGGTTTAGTAGTCAGCTACATAACGGATCTGCCAAGCGGCTCAACTATTATTGTTATTGCCGGAGTTATGTACCTGCTTTCCCTGGTAGTTAAGAGGCTGTTTAATCGAAGTCCTTCACTTTGATGAAACTAGAAATTTTTCACCCGGTTCTATTGGTTCGGCAAAACTCTTCGCGGGGTTCAGTTTTATTATTTGATGAATAAAAGGAAGCCAGTCCTTTTGTGACGCTTGTTTTAAAGCACCGGAGAAATCGGCAGTATGACCGTTTAAATAGATATACAACTTCCAGACTGATTCACCTTTTTGAACAGTCCACTCAATTCCTCTGCCTGTTTCACTTATATTCCACTCTTTTTCCGTTCCCGGTATTGACCGCGTATCAGATACTCCGACATTCGATTCCTTATTTTGAAATGCTGACTCAGATGCACCCGGTTCTGTTACTTCTTCCTTACCGGCCAAAGATTGAACAGATGGAATCTGCCGGACTTTTTTATCCGGTTTTAAAAGAAACCACCCTGCAAGAAGAGCGACTGCCAGTAAAGCGGAAATACCTATCCGCATATTTTTCCCCGAATGGGAATTCACTGTTATTTTTCTACCGTGAGGTTGTTGTTCTTTTTTTGAAGAAATTTCATCAGAAACAGAGAGGCGCATCTCATTAGGCTTTTTAGTACCGGCTTTTCCCTTCTCACCTCTTCCCCATGAAAGGAGATCGCTGAGTCTAAATGTTTTCATTTTAAGTTCATATGATGTTGGAATACTGCTTTCAGTTTCAGTAGAATCTGCCGGTACAGCTGCATCCCCTGATTCAGGTAAAGAATTGGCAACACCGCCAGCGGTACCCTTTCCATCCGGACCTGCTTTCTGATCCGGTGATAATTCACGGTTTTTATTTAATGCTGTATTTTTTAAAGCAGCCGAATCGACTACGGGAGTAGTTACTCCTGTACTTTTTCCTGAATCCCCAGACCTGCTTTCAGCTGAAGTGCCTTCTTTCGACCCATTACTGTTTACAGAACTTTTTTTAACTTTTACACTACTTTCTCCTGCTGAAGATCCTTCTGCCGGAAGAATATTTTCCCTGCCGGTTGCTTTCCGGTTTTGCGGGGAGATATTCAGCTCGGATGGTGAGCCGGATTTTTTCTGAGAGGAGACTTCCCGTGCAGACTGACTTTGTTGTAACCTGTTTCCTGAAAATACAAAGTCACTGTCGTCTGCCAAATTTTCAGATATATTCTCCACATCATGTGTATTCTTTTTATTAACAGGACTCTTTCCGGAGTTATCAGAAAAGGATTCTTCCCGCTGAATTTCAAAAGGAATAAACGCCGGTGAAGCTATTTTCTCCTCACGGGAGGTATGGATGGTATCAAGAACTCTTTTAAAACCCCCATTTCCCGGTTCTTTAAAAATCTCTTCAAGAATATCTGTAATCGAAAGAAGATATTCCCGCACACCTTTGGAAACCTCCTCCGGTATATCCGCATCAATACAGTAGAGAAGAAGATTAAGCATGGCTTTATTCTCGTTATTCAGGTCCACCCGGCAGAGGAGCATTGTCATATAAAATATGGTAAGCTCAGGGTCAGCCCGTGTAATTATTGAAGAAACTGAAAGTGCTTTTTGAAGAGCACTTTTTTTATCAATAAATACACGCTCGGTAATATTATAAAAAAGATCTTTTGAAAGGGGAGGCTTCCCCTTAAAAATATAAGTATTAAGGCTGTTAAAGTCTTCAAAGGTCAATTTACCGTATAAAACGGTAAAGAGAAGTCTAATCAGTTCGCTGTCCGGTACATTAAGAAGTTTAAGAAAAATTATAGAAAGGATCCGGGTAGGGTTTTTTATATTCCCCTTCCGCAGTGTAACGTAGGCCCAATCCTCAACATATTTCATACTCCCTGAATCAAGTAAAGCCATGAAATTGGTAATTTTCACATTGGTCTGTGTACACCAGCCGTGAATCCTGAAATATTCATCAATCTCTTTTAAATATACTGTTGTTTCCGTCTTTGTCATCTAATTCTAATTTCGGAGCGGGCACGTATGAAAGTTAGATTTTTATTTCCTATTTCTCTAAACTGATTTTTTGGTATACCGATAGTAAATATAGAGGATTAAATGAGCGATATACTTATGAGCAGCGACTATAATGAAATTATTACTAAAAATCGCCATACAATTCTGGATGGCATATTTGGCGCCGGAACACCGCCACAGGTTGAATCCAGCATCGGCTTCAGTAATTATCTTAGCCATGTGGGAATAACAAATCATAATTATTACCTGTTTCTTAAACTTATTGAAACCAATAACCGCTGGGTTGTTGACATGCTGCTTAAGGAGAAAGATCCCCGGCTGCTCTTTTCAGTAATTAAACCGAATAACTTTCTGCTAAACAGAGCCCTTGAACTTCTTTCTTTCTGGCATCCGGGCCAAATCTACGATAAGGTTCTGCTCTCGGTTCTTGGAATTATTGAATACTGCTTTTACAAACCGGATGAGGGGTACTCCATCTATCCTCTTGATATTGTGGATCTGAACAATCTGGGGAAATTCCTCGATGAGGAAAAGGATCAGTTTGATTTTATTAACACTTCAATTCTTGAGATACTCAACAGGATTACACAACTGGGTGAACATGGAGCTGAACTTCGGAAAAGTGTTATTTCCAAGCATGCTTTTAACATTCGTATTGCATATTTTGATAATACAAAAGCCCTGATGGACATAATTCCCAGAGTACTTCTTGTACGGCTGACTCCCGAAGAACGGGAAATAAAACCTTCAAAAGAATTTATTGCATATATGGAGAAAATAGCGGATACTGATACAAGCAGAAACTAACATAAGGATAGAGCTATGAGTGTATCAGTCGCGGACATTAATAAAGTTATTACTATTGTGGAAAACAACAAAAACAGGCCAATAGACAGAAACGGTAACCCGGGGGGACTGCTGGATCTTTCCGGAATAAAAAAGGAAGCTATTGTCATTGGTGATCTCCATGGGGCCATAGATAATTTAAAAAAAATTATTGACCTGAACAGTAAGAAAATTAAAAGCGGAAAGAGTTTTGTTATCATCCTCGGGGATGGAGAACATAATGACCAGACAGGCCATATGAGAGAGATGGATACCTCCCTTGAGGTCATGGAAGAAATTTTCTCCCTTATATTAAAATACAGGGAAAATATAATCTATATCAGAGGAAACCATGACACCTTTAATGAACGTCTGGCAAAGAGCGGCATTAAACAGGGACTTGAGTTTAAAAATTATCTTCTAGAACACCGCGGGGAACAGTACGTCAGTGCAATGGGAAATTTTTTTGAAGCCCTTCCCTACTTTATCATTGGAAATAAATGGGTAATAACACACGCAGGGCCCATACGGGGAGGTGCAACCCGTGATGAACTGATAAATATTTATGATAATGAGGATTACCGCTTTCAGCTAACCTGGAATCGTCTTCACGAATTCAGAGGAACACCAAACCTGAAAGAATATGGTGAATATGATATCCGGCAGATGTTAAAACGTCTTAAACTACCGGAAGATACTCCCTTTATTGTGGGTCATAACCCAATGTGGGGTACGGGAAACAAAACGGGGATATGGCGCGATATAATTGGTATTAAGAACCATATTATCCTATACTGCAGTATAGGCAGCCCGGCTCCTTATATAACCATTTATGATGGAGAAATAAAGGAAGTCTTTGAAACACAGGGAGAAAAAGGGAGGCTATATGTCTAAATACAATCCCACCGCCAATGAAATTAAAGATAAAGAGTTTGTAAAATACATGTATTTGGATCTGACAATTGAAAATCTTATTGAAAAAATGAGACATCTGTCGTTTAAAGAATTCGGAAATGAAAAACTCATCCCTTTTTATGCACAGATACGCAGTTATACCGGTGCTGTTGATACGGATGATGAGGTGTGGCTTGTTAAAGAAATTGAAGATGATGAAGTGTACATGCATAAAGTTCAGGAAGTCGCTTACTATGTGGATTTTATGATGCATACTATGGCTGCTCCAACAGTACTCATTAATTATCAGGGTAAATATTACCGGGCAACAAAAAACATTAAAAATGCCATGCAGATCGGCAGCTACAATTACATGGAAGAGCCCTTCAAATCCATCATCGCGAACGATCTTATTAATCGATGGCTATTCTGTGATGAAGACAGAAACCCCAATAATTATCTTGTCCATCATGACACAGATTCTTCTCCTCTTATTGTAGCAATAGACTACAATAAAGCTGATCTATGG
>CAYSXD010000139.1:0-6369 GCA_964434925.1 uncultured Spirochaetaceae bacterium | reverse complement strand
TACGTTGGTTCCGTTTCCGAGCGAGTGCTGAGAACGCAAGGTAAAATACCCCGCCCTTTAGGGCGGAATAGAACCGCTCCCAGCGGTTCTGGGTCTAGGGCTTGCCCTGGGGTACAACCTTTCATTTTACTTTCATAATGAGTATCGTTTGATCATCATGCTGAGCAGTTAAACCCACAAAATTGGCAAGATCGGTTTTTATCAGTTCAATGATCCTTCCGGCAGGTGCTTCGGCATTGTTTTTAATAACCCGTTGAAGTGAGAACTGGGAATACTCGTCATGGTCGGCATTACGTGCCTCTGTAATTCCATCGGTATAAAAAATAAGGATATCACCTTTTTCTGTGGTAACTATTTCCTGGTGATATTTTTCATGGCTTTCTATTCCGATAGGTAATCCGGGAGCATCAATTTCTGTAAATTTCCGCAGATGTTTTTTATAATACAACAATGGTGAATGTGCCGCATTTGCGTATTCAACTTCTCCTGTATTTTCATGAAATATGATTATGCTCATTGTTGCGAACTGATCAACTTCAACTCTGTTGGTAATACCCCTGTTAAGTATAGTTAAAATCTGTTCGGCATTTCTTTTGGATGAAGCTACAAGTCGAATAATTGTTCGTATCATAACCATTAACAGAGCTGCCGGAACACCTTTTCCGACAACATCACAGATAAGTATTGCAATTTTATCTTTCGTCAGTCTAAAAATATCGTAATAATCACCACTGACACCTTTGGCCGCCCGGCTAAAAGCAGAAACTTCCAGGTGTTTGGAGTCAGGGATAGTAACAGGAAGTAAATTCTTTTGAATATCGGCGGCAATTTTAATTTCCCGGTAGAGTTCACTTTTATCTACGAGTGATTGATAGTTAAACATATTATCAATAGTCAGTGCTGCGTAATCACTGAACGTTTTCAGGTGACTGAAATCAATATCAGTAAAATAAGTTTGTTCCACAGTTTTTGCAATGGCAATTGCTCCAAGTACCCGCCCTGTTATAACAAGAGGAACAATTGCCATGGATTGTATGAAAAGAAGTGATGAAGGGTCTGTGTTGGAAGAAAGTTCCTCACTGGTACCGGAATCCCTTATGAGTATACTCTCTCCGTTAATAATTGATTCACCAATCAGTGTTTCACCTAGTTTAAAAGGGTGTTCATCCTCATATGTCTTTATCCTGTTTTTATCCTTAGAAATGTTTTTTGGGATTTCAATAATTGGGGGAAGAAAACCTATGGATGTTCTCTTTTCTATAACAGCTTCATCCTCCTCACTTATCATAAAAATTGCTCCCGCATTTGCCCGGGTATTTTTAACGGCGGATTTAATAACAATTTCAAGAATTCTATCAAGAGTATATAAATTACCAATTGAAATGGAACCACCTATCTCTTTCATGAAATCAAGAACAGAGTCAAGTTTACTCCATAATTCATCCATTAGAGTATTATAATGTTTTGCGAAATCCTCAAACTCATCTTTTGATTTTATAACAAGAGTTTTTGAAAAATCTCCTTCAGCTACCGATTGTATTGCTTCATGCATGAGTGTAATTCGTTTTCCCATTCTTCTGGCAAATAAAATAATTATAATAAGTGCGAGTGAAATAGAGAGTATACCGATGAGTGCGGCGGAAAGGGTACTCTTTTGAACGGCTTTATCAAAAATATCTTTGATAAACTGCATATATGCTCTTCCGCTATTTGCATAAACAACTGTTTGCTGATTAAGTACGGAAACTCCCGATTCTATCTGGTGGAAAGCAGCGAGTTCCACACTGGAAATATTTTTCGATTTGAACATCTCATCACGTATATTCAGAAGTCCGATATTGCCAAAATCATTAAGATGTGGCGTTGTGATTATCGTATCAAGGAGTTTGAAAACGGGAATATAGTAGATGTCATACAGCTTTATCCATCTCTTAATGAGGTTCCGCATCTTTTTTTGATCTGTTGAAGGAAGATACGAAACAACTTTGTTATGTTCGAGTTTACCAACTCCTGTATTAAATGTTGTTATTTCACTAATGAGGTTTTTTTTCAATTGAAATATATCTTCATTTGTGGTAAGCAGCCCGCCGGCTTTTAGTTCAATTTGCTCTAGAGATGCTAATATTTTCTGCGATTGGATTTCGAAATCTTTCAGTTGAATAATAACTCTGCTGTAATAAAAAAGGACAGAGATGGCTATAATAAAACCGGTCACAACGATCATTTCCATGAGGGTTAGTTTAGCCCTTATTCTCATTCAATAACTCCTGAACATTTTTCATAGTTATAATACCATGGATATGGTAGAAGTATCTATATAATTTTTACTTTTTAGAGTAATATCATATTTTTTAAGTATACACTCCGATAACTTTATTTTATAGTTATTTTTGTCACTATGGAAAAGAAAATCGAAAAGCAGCTGACAACTTTTTTAAGCTCCTTTGTGACCGCACAGCGGTTGGAAAAGATGTATCAGGTCCTCGGCCGGAGAACAAGGTATCTTACAGTTGTCCTTGAAGATATTTATCAGCCGCATAACGCGAGTGCGGTTCTTCGCAGCTGTGATGCATTCGGAATTCAGGATGTGCATATTATTGAAAACAGAAATACGTATCGTGTGAATCCCGGGGTAGCTCTTGGAAGCAGCCAGTGGTTGAGTCTGCATCATTACAACACCGGTGAATCAAATACACCTCAGACAATAGAAACTCTAAGGAACAAAGGGTATCGTATTGTTGCAACAACTTCCCATTCAAATGATATCAATCTTGAAGATTTTGATCTTGGAAGTGGAAAAACGGCTCTCGTTTTTGGAACAGAGATGCATGGTCTCTCTGAAGAGGTTATATCCCGTGCGGATACGTTTCTTAAGATTCCTATGTATGGATTTGTTGAAAGTTACAACATATCCGTATCCTGTGCGGTAATTCTCCATCATTTAACATATCGTTTGCGAGAGTCTTCTCTTAACTGGCAGCTGGAAAAGGATCAGAAGGATGAAATACTGCTGGAGTGGCTGAGGAAGTCTCTGAAAAAGAGTGATTTATATGAAAAAAAATTCTATGAGGAAAGAGGGATAAGGAGTACAATAGAACTGTAATTCATAAGAGGAGTAGCTATGAAAGATGTACGAAGTGCAATAGTGGGGTGGTCTCTGTATGATTGGGCGAACAGTGCCTTTGCGACTACGGTTATGGCTGGTTTTTTCCCTGTTTTTTTTAAAGCTTACTGGTCAACCGGAGCAACGGTTCAGTTAAGTACATTTTATCTGGGGCTGGCCAATTCGATTGCATCGATCCTTGTTGCAGCAATGGCTCCTGTTTTAGGGGCGATCGCGGATAGAGGAAGTGCTAAAAAGAAATTTTTGAGTTTTTTTGCTTTTATAGGAATTCTCATGACCGGCTCTCTCTGGTTTGTCAGACAGGGCCAATGGCAAATGGCAGCTGTATTTTACGCAATTGGTAATGTAGGGTTTGCCGGGGGGAATATTTTTTATGATTCCCTGCTGCCCGGAGTTGCCTCTCCCAAAAAAGTGGATTACGTTTCTTCTCTTGGATTTTCTCTTGGCTATATTGGTGGAGGACTTCTTTTTGCCGTTAATGTTGTTATGTACCTTAAACCGGAACTCTTTGGGATTGCCGATGGTTCGACTGCAATAAGAATTTCTTTTTTAAGTGTAGCAGTGTGGTGGGCTGTGTTCAGTCTCCCCCTTTTGATTTTTGTAAAAGAACCGAAAGATGAAAATACCCTTCCAATAGGCAGGGCTGTTGTAGCAGGCTGGAAACAACTTGTTCATACATTAAATGAGATTCGCCATTTGAAAGTGATTGGTATCTTTCTTCTTGCCTACTGGTTCTACATTGACGGTGTTGGTACTATTATTAAAATGGCCGTTGATTACGGAATTTCATTAGGTTTTCCATCCCAATCTCTTATTGTAGCACTGCTGCTTGTGCAGTTTGTGGCTTTCCCCTCAGCACTAATTTATCATAAATTTGCTCAGAAAATTGGTGTCAAACAAGCTCTGTTTGTTGCAATACTGGCATACAGCATTATTACTGTCTTTGGCTTTATGATGAAGACGACGCTTCATTTTTATCTGCTGGCTGTTGCAATCGGGCTCTTTCAGGGGGGGATACAGGCTCTTAGCAGAAGTTACTATACACGGTTCATTCCTGATAATAAAGCGGCTGAATTTTTTGGTTTTTTTAATATGCTTGGAAAATTTGCCACTATTATAGGTCCGACACTCCTGGGGCTTGTTACCGTTATTACCGGAAGCAACCGTTTTGGAATTCTTTCTATTCTCATCTTTTTTATTGTTGGTGCTGTACTTTTGAAGAAAGTTGATGAAGAGGAAGGAAAGCGTATTGCTAAAGAGTATCTTTCGAAAAAGTAGGAAGGGTGTGTAATCCCGACCATTAAATTTCTACCGAAGGGATGCTTCGTAGTGATTAACCGGCCGGGTAAATCCGGTTTGTTCAAGCGCATGCCCCTGTTATTATTCTATTCTACATCAAATTTCGCTTTCCTTATCAACGGTTTAGGTGTATGCTGTTACGTATAAGTAAACATAAGTACACATAGTGAAACGTGGAGGGAGCAATGAGCAGCTCGGTAAAAAAAGCTTTTACTATTATCCGATATATAGCAGATCACCAGGGGGAGCTTACACTCAGTGAACTTGGCCGGCGTTTAAAAACCAATAAAACTACAATGTTCAGGTATCTTGAGACACTGGAAACGCTTCATGTTCTTGAAAAGAGAAAGGGGACCTATTCTCTGGGAATGGAACTTTTTTTTCTTGGGCATCAGGTGGATATCCGAAAAAGAATTGTTGAGCGTGTTCATTCTATTATTTCCTCCTGTAGCAGAAGGGTAAATGAAACATTGAGTTTTGCGGGCTACATAAATGGAGCAGCTGTTTATCTGGATAAGGTAGAAAGCTCACGGGGGCTCCAGATGCGTGCCAGGCTGGGGGATGAACTTCCTTTTCATTGTACTGCACTGGGTAAATCCATTCTTTCCATTATCCCCTCCCGTCAGATGGAAGAAACTATTCAACGTATAAAAATGATATCCTACACTCACAATACTCTTATCGATAAAAAAATGTTTATCGCGCAACTGGATAAAGTTAAGCAGGATGGATACAGTTTAGAGAAAGAAGAACTTGAAACCGGCTTATCCTGCATCAGTGTTCCATTGCAGAGTAAGCGAATGAATTTCTATGGTGCGGTTAGTTTTTCAGGGTCATCTTCCCATCTAACTGAAGAAAGAATGATGAGCTGTGTTACGGATCTTTTTGATGCAGCGGCGGAAATTACAGCGGTTTTGGATTCAGTAGAAAACGAATCGACTTAATAGATAACCTTAAAAATCTGATTCTTTCTCATCATCGATGAGAAAGTTTTTATTTTTGAAATTGTAAGTTCATCAAGAATGACTCCGCGTGGAGTGAGTAATACTCCATTGGAAAGGATAATATCTTCATCCATATACATCCCGGGTTCAAGATTTTCTACAGTACGTATCTCTTCATAGTTTTTCTTTTCCTGATAGTAAAAGTTGATAAATGACTCAAACTCATTAATTAAACCGGGATCATATATACTTCCTTTTCCCTCTAAAAGTTTTAAAACAGATTCTTTCGATGTCAGATCATACTTAAAACGGTAATTATCAAAATCGTCAATAATATGTATTATCCTGGCTTCTTCGGGTATTTCCTTTCCAACCAGTTTATCCGGAAAACCGGAACCGTCATAGTTTTCATGGTGAGAACGTACACTGACTGCTATACGTTTTAAATTATAGATCGAGTTTACAATTTTATACCCCCGGGCCGGATGCATATAGTAGAGATGTTCCTCGTTGGGAGACAGATCTTCCCGGGGCTTTTCAATAACTGCGGGATTTTCCCCTACAAGTCCGATATCATGCAGCAAAGCAGCATAATAGCCGAGGTAAATAGTATCTTTTGAAAGTTTTTGCTGTTCTCTGAAAACTTTCATCATTTCGGAAGTACGTTTAAGATGCCCCCCTAAAAAACGGTTACTAAGAGATATGGTTTCAACCAGAAGCTGAACCATCCCCTGGAAGTTGTGTCTGAGTGTTTTTCGGATTTCCTTTAAACTTTGTATTTCATTTTGAAGTTCAGGAATTTTTTTACTGTCATTTTCCATAGGTTTCTCCTTTTATTCTATCTTCACTGGTATCCATTTCGACTGCAGTAATAGCATGCTTTCTGTGTACCCTGCTTCTTTAAGGGCTCTAATACCTGTATTAAAATGAGAAGTGATTCTTTTAGGAATATGAGCATCAGAGTTAAGGACTACAGGTATGTCTCTTTCTTTGCAGAGAGAA
>CAYSXD010000138.1:0-6376 GCA_964434925.1 uncultured Spirochaetaceae bacterium | reverse complement strand
CTGTACTCAGGCCGCGAAGGTATCAGCGATATTACCCTGGATAGCCCTTTTCTGCAAATCACGCTCACCGGCTGAACCAAAAACAGCAATGATTCTGTTTCCTGTCTTTGCTTTCAACATTGGAAACAATTTGTTATAAGCGCCTGGTGTATGAGCATAATCAACAAGAACCAAAAAACCCTGACCGCAGTCTATGTAGTTCATTCTTCCTGTTATAGCGTGAAGTTTTATAAGGAACGGTAATAACTGTTTAAGCTCTTTGTCGAGTATCTGTGACACGGTAAGCAGCGCAGCAAGAGTGTTCTCTATGTTAAAAGTACCCGGTAGGTTTATTTCAGCCTGATAAATATGTCCACCGGAGGTAAGGGAAAATTGTTCCCCTCCTCTTTTTCCTCTGATGTGTGATGCTCTGAGGTCTGTTTTTGTTTTGTGTATACTATAGGTAAGAACAGGGGCAGGGCTGACTGCTGTAAAGTGGTCCGAGAAAGGTTCATCACCATTCACAATACCAACTCCATTTTCACGGTTTAGTGAACGGAATAGATTTGCTTTGTCATCAATGTACCTCTCAAGTGTTTTATGGAATTCCAGATGCTCATGGCTGATGTTTGTCAGAACCCCGGCAGTAAAAGATATTCCTCCCAGGCGGTTATTTATCGGAGAAAGACCATGGGATGTAGCTTCAATAACAGCATGAGTACAGCCCCGGGTCACCATTTCAGCAAGGAGTTTGTGAATCTCCGTTGCCTCCGGAGTGGATTGCCTGTAATGATTCTTTACCGCTCCTGAACCGGTATCATACTGAACTGTTGAAATAAATCCTGCTTTCACCTGTGAGAGGGAGAGTAATTGATGAATAAGAGATACCGTTGTACTCTTTCCGTCCGTTCCTGTTACACCGATACAAGTCAGCTTGTCAGCCGGATAATGATAAAAGAAAGCAGAAACAGGAGCCATAATAATTCTTGTATCGATAACTTTTATATAGACTGTCTGAGGGTTGTAGAATGACAGTTCTTCAGAGTGGAAAATAAGAGAAGCACCGATATTTGCCACTAAAGGGATATATTTATGCCCGTCCGTATGAAGACCCCTGAGAGCGAAAAATATAAAACCAGGTTTTACCTCGCGTGAATCATATGCAAGACCGGTAACCTCTTTTGTAGAATTACCCGTTATTTTTTGGATGTTAATTCTACTTTTGAGAGCTGATACCATGGAATCCGTATTCATAAAAATATGGTATCAGCCTTACGACTTTTCGGCAAGAGACTTATAAAGCCTTTTGTCTGTCTTTAAGTTTTAGAAGAACTTCTTTAAGCCGTTTTCCAAGTTTATCTCCACCGGCAGTGGTAACATCATCTTCATTCTCAAATACTGTGTATGGTACTTTTACCGAATTAATTTCAATGTAATTACTATTGGCTGAACTGAATTCCTCCCAGTCACTTTCTTTGTACATCTGTGTAAGTTTCTCATCCGGCAGACTGTGTTCAAGGATACTGTGTGGTCTGTCCGGGTTAAAACGTTTCCGGTTTTTTCTCAAAGATTCTTTAAATGAGACACTGAGGTAAAGTATTGCGGACTTCTTCAGAATTGCCGGAGTAAAATTCTTAAACGCATTTTGAAATCCTCCATGTTCGACCCCCCTGGCGAATTCAATAATGATTGTATGGTTATCTTCATAATGAGGGGTATCATGAAGTTTTTTGGTGTATTCCAGTTCCATACGGCGGATCAAAAGATCCCAGAACCACACTTCTTTAAAATAACCCTTTTTGTCCGTATGAAGTCTCTGTTTTCCCATTTCTTCCAGAATTTCATCTTCCTCGAACCATGCCCAGAGCATGGGAAAATCATCAATTTCATCAAAATCGGCAATGTAATAATTTTGCAGGCGGCTGCCGATATTCATTTTTTTTAAATAGTTTATAATCTCACTCTTACCGGCTGCGGGCCGGCCGATAAGAAAAAGTATTTTAAAGTGATTGTTCATAGCATACTCCTGTTGTTATCTATTTTAACCCTGAGTGCAGAAAGCCCCGGATAAATTTCCTTTGAAAGATAAGAAAAGCAATTAAAAGCGGAAAAATGACAAGCATTGTTGCTGCAGAAAGGAGTGACCACTGTGCTCCGATTTCCCCCAGCTGGGTAAAACGGACGAGCCCGGCCGTAAGAGGCCTTGCTGCGTCGGATTTTGTAATAATCAGCGGCCATAAAAAATCATTCCAGTGCCAGCTGACAGAAGATATGGCAAAGGCAGTAAAAGTGGGAATGGATGATGGTATATAAATATAACGGATAAGCTGCCACCATGAACAACCGTCCATAACACCTGCGTCAACAAGTGAATGAGGTATACTTATAAAAGACTGACGAAGCAGGAAAACCCCGAAAGCTGAACCAAAGTATGGAATACCTATTGCAAGTATTGTATTGTATATATCAAGGGTTCTGATTGTACTGAAATTCGGGACGAGAAGGGCAGTTGTTGGAATCATCATCTGAAGAAGAATATAGGTAAATATAAGCTTCTGCCCTTTGAATTTATAATGCGCGAATGCGAATGCTGCTAAGGAAACGGTGACAAGCTGAACTCCCAGAACCATTGTAACAAGGATAAGTGTATTCAAATAATACCTGCCGAAAGGAGCCAGAGAAAAAACTTTTGCATAGCTGCTTAAAGAGATCCCATGGCCGAACCAGACATCTCCCCTTCCCATTGGTTCCGTTACCGGTCTGGTTGATGCAACAAAAGACCAGATAACAGGAGTTATCCAGAGTAACGCAATTATCAATATGATTAAAAAAATCAGTATCTTCCTTATATTAATTTTAACCATAATCTGCATCCTTCTTTTCTGAAAGTGTTATGTTTGAGATGGTAAAAACAAGCAGAATGACAATGAGAATAACAGTTATTGCTGAAGCTTTACCAACATTCAGGTAATCAAACCGGGTTTGCCAAAGATAGTAGAGAAGCACATTACTTCTATCGCTTGGTCCTCCCTGGGTTAAAACAAATATCTGATCTATCGTCTGAAACGCGCTTATAAACGCGATGGTTGAGATAAACAAGGTTGATCTTTTCAGCAGCGGGATGGTTATGGAGAATGTTGTCCGAAGGTATCCTGCTCCATCAAGTTTTGCTGCTTCATAAATATTTGCCGGAAGGTTCTGCTGCCCTGCAAGGTAGAAAATCATATAGTATCCGGCATTTTTCCAGACTGCTATAAGCATTACTGCAAATAACGCGAGGTTCGGATTTGCAGTCCAGTTCTGTGGGCCTGTATAGCCTAGAAAAGAAATAGCTGTATTAAACAGTCCGTAATCCGGTGTAAGAAAAAACATCCAGATAGTTGCCGCGCTTACCATAGGAATAATACTTGGATGAAATAAAGCAAGTCTAAAGACGCCGATACCTTTAAATTTATTATTAAGCAGCTGTGCAAAGATAAAAGCAATCAGGACAGTAATAGGGACAGTACCAAGGACATAAATCAGCGTATTTTTAAGTACATTAATAAAATCAGGACTCTTGAAAAGTTCGGTGTAATTACCCAGTCCAAAAAAAACCGGTTCCCTGAATTTTGCAATATTAAGCCGTTGTTTAAAAAAACTTTTATACAGTGAAAGTAATGTCGGCCAGACTGTAAACACGGTAACAAAGAGAAAAGTCGGAAATATAAGTATATAAGGCAATAATTTTTTTTGTTTCATAGTTGGTTTCATTTCTATAATAAAGCCGGGAGCGTTAACTCCCGGTTTAGTGAATAGTACATCCGCAAGGTGGGAGTACTTACTTAAAATCCTTCAAAGAAGCATCCGCTTCTTTTTGAGCCTGATCCATAGCTGCTTGCGGAGTCATTGTACCGTTATAAGCCTCCTGAAGGTATTTTTGAAAAATACCACGTACCTGCCCAAGGTTTTGAAGGGAAAGTTCCTTTCCCGCGTATTTTAAAGCGTCTCTAGTTTCACCTGCCTGGGGGTTTTTTGCTATATACGTCTTCATGGCAGGTTCGTTATACGCGCTTTTGCGAACGGCAATGTACCCTGTTTTGATGCTAAAGTCTGCCGCGTATCTGGGCTGCGTTACAAAGTAAGCAAATTTTATTGCCGCTTCCTGTTCTGCCTTGGGTACCCCTTTAAGAATATAGAAGTTACCACCGCCGGGTACACTTGCGTATGTGCCTTTTTCTTTTCCCGGAATTGCCATAACACCTACATCAAAAGAAGCCTGTTTTAGAATACCGTTAAGACTTCCTGATGAATGTACTATCATAGCTGTGCTGCCTTTTGCAAAATTCCCGGGAGCAACACCCCAGCTTCCCTGTACTCCGGCGGGCATTGCACCGTAAGTTTTTGAGAGTGATATGTAATATTTTACAGCGTCAATAACTTTTGGATTGTCAAAATATACTGTTGTGTCACTATCTCCAATAATATTCTGTCCCGCGCCAATAGCCAGTGGCTGGAACAGCCAGTAAGGCCATCCTGAAGGCCATTGAATACCCCATCTCTGTCCTTTTATGGTCAGTTTCTGAGCGTCCTTAGCAAGAGAATCCCAACTGTCGGGAGCACTGAGGCCTGCTTTTTTAAAGAGATCTTTATTGTAGTAGAGCACTACCGCGCTTCGCTGGAACGGGAGGCTCCATATTTTTCCATTATATCTCGAATTTTCAAAAAAAGCAGGGAAAATATCCTTAATATATCCACTACTGTCAGGCAATGTAGCAAGAAGCTTATCCAGAGGGACAATATAACCAGCATTAACAAGATCATAAAGGTCTGTAGCGAGCATAACAGCCATGGCCGGTGGTTTCCCTCCTCCCTGGAACGTTGTCTGTACTGCTGTTTTTACATCAGTATATCCACCCGAAAAAACGGGTTTTACCGTTATATTTGGATTCTGAGCCTGAAAATCTGCAATGTATCCTCCCAGAATTTTCGCTATGGGAGCATCAACAGCAACAGGGTAGTAGATCTCAATGGTAACCGGTTGAGTTTTTTCCTTTACAGGAGCCGGGGCCGGAGCCGCTTTTTTTACCGATTCTTTCGTTCCATTGGCGAACAATCCGATTGACGCAAACAGAAAAAGAAGCGAAAATGTAATGAAAAATGCTTTCTTCATCTTTTATCCTCCATAAAATATTTTAATAAAAGGAGAGCTTGTATTTCTCTCTTTTTTTTTCAAGATCCTTCAGATACCCTTCAACAGTATCTGTTCCCGTCATTTCAACAGCAAGTAAAATTAAATTGGCAAAGGTCATAGGGAGAGCCATAGAGTTTTTAAATTTGATGTCACCTCTGTCTATATAAACAACATGATCCGCCAGATTTACCAGATGCGGATAAACTTGTTCAGTAATCATAATGATTTTACACCCGGAATCTTTTGTCCATTTCATGATACTGCTGAATATATCTTCCCTGGAAAAATAATTAAAAATTATAATAATATCCTCTGCCTGTATTGGGTACAATTCCTCAGCGGCATGCTGTAAATCACTTGATATGAGGTGTATATTAACTTTGTAGCGTTTCAGACGCTGACTTAGGTAGTGGGCTGGATAAAATCCGGTACCCGGACCGAAAATATATACACTGTTCGCATTAAGGATGTTTTCAGCTATTTTGGATAAATCATTTTCACTGATATTTTCCTTCATACGGAGGAGAGATTTGGTTTCTATTTCAACAGTAGCATCGATAAGTTCGGTAAGGGTTTTAATTTTTTTAAAGGTAATTGAAGAAGCTTTGTAAGAGTCAATGTGCTGTTTATAGAAATTCTGAATACTTGTTCTGAATTCCTGAAAATTTTCAAAGCCGAGTTTTCTAAAAAACTCAATAATAGTTGGTCTGCTGACTCCTGATTTCTCGGCGACTTCACGAAGAGACATAAAAGCCGTTTCATGGGGATTACTATTCACATAATCAGAAAACTCCCGTTCAGTGCGAGTGAGATGAGGTAATACTTCTGAGAGTTTATGCGCCCATTCGGTATCCACAGCCATAACAGAATTGTAATAATGAATTCCTTATCTGTCAAGAGGGATGGTAAAAAAATGCATAAAATATTTACCATTGCAATAAAAAATATCTATTATTTGTTGGTTTAAGGTAAAAAACAGGTAATTAATATTACTTGATAGTATAGCAGTATTCATTTTTTTGTTCTTTTCGCTGAAGCGGATATCGTTTTATTCGGAGGTTGTTGATTATTACCAATTGAATAAATTTGACATTGGGGTTAAACATGAGTAAAATAGTAATATGAATATAAAACAAAACTTTGAAAAGAGAAAATTGCTGTTTACTGTCTTGATTTTGTTTTTTCTGTTTGCCACTGAGGTATACGCTACCGGGGGAAAAGAAA
>CAYSXD010000137.1:0-6382 GCA_964434925.1 uncultured Spirochaetaceae bacterium | reverse complement strand
AGGCTTTTCTCCCAGCATCCCCTGAAGAGCAATTAAGGCCGCAATGCCGAGCAGCGGATTCGAAATAAGACCCCAGGTAAGCAAACCGCCCGACTGCTGTGCAACGATAATATCATACATTGATGTTGTATTGTTCAGCATTGCCATACCTATTAAGGTTAAAAAGAAAGGGATATCATACCCGGCAAGCATCATCAATGCACGGGAAATACCTATACTTCCGTTCGGGTTTGCTGTTTCACCGACACCTAGTGCCATACCAAGGGCAGGAATAAGGAGGACATACATTATTACCAGAACATCCCCATACTGCGCAAAAAAATGAAAACCGGGTACCGGTACAAAATACATAGTCAAAAGCGTGCCGCCCAAAAGCATAAGTATTGCAATATCATGCATCCAGCCATGGGATATATTGGTCTTCTTATTCATCAGTTTAAAGATGTCATAAAACACCTGATGTATCGGAGGGCCATACCGTCTTTCAATCCGGGCAACAAACTTTCGTGAATACCCGAGCATAAATACTCCAATAACAAATATTAGTATTGGAAGAAAAATTATCCATAGTACTGTGTTCATATCAGTTCCTTAAGTATAATAATTGTTACTACAAAAGCAGTGATGATATAGATCGTATAGGTATTAATCATACCGGTATATATTCTGCGTATATATTCCGAAAGGGCATCTGTAACACCGGCAATTCCCCGTTCTGTACGCTCAATAATCTTCTTGCGGTAGGGATCGATAACATGTTCAATTGCCGCATAAAACTGATAGTTAAAGTTATACGAAATATCCTTGTTGAGAAAATGTCCTCCTGCATAGTTGTTATACTGGCTAATATGCTTTCGTCTGCTGCCAAGAAGATATATTATCCAGGTAACGAGTATACCACCAATGAAGAGAGCGGAAACAACAAGCATATTCAGCTGTCCGGAAGCAGCTGCTATCCCGTGCAGGGAATATGGTACAGCAGCAAGGCCCAGGGAGACCTGGATCCTGGCAATGAGACCCATTGCCAACCCGGGGTATACACCAAGGCCAAGAACGGCAATCATAAGAATCCACATTGGAAGCTGCATGGAAAAAGACACTTCTTTTACATTATTGTAACGTTCGGGAAGCTGCCCGAGAAACATATTATGTATAAGTTTATACACTGAAAGAATTGTTCCTAAAGTTCCTATCACTGCCGCAATTGCAAGAAATGGATACCCGCCAAGTATCAGTGCACGGTAGATAAACCATTTGGACACAAAGCCATTCATTGGTGGCAACCCGGCAAGGCCGATAATACCGAAAAGCAGTGCAAGGTAAGAAACCGGCATCTTCTTAATAAGACCGCCAAGTTTGTTTAAGTTGGTAGTACCGGTACGGTATTCAACAGAAGCTATGGCAAACACGATTAAAACAACATAAGCCATATGGTTCAAAACATGAAACATCCCTCCGGCAATCCCCAGTGCGCTGCCACTGGCAAGGCCGACAAGCATATACCCCCCCTGGCCCACACTGTGCCAGGCAATAAGCTTTTTTGCATCATGCTGATAGAGAGCAGTAAAGGTGGGAACAATCATTGTCAAAGCGGCAAAGACACCAAATACATATCTAAAGTTTATCTTTCCAATGATGCTGAGTTTATCAACAGTCTGTATTCCGAAAATACCAAAGAGAAATAAAATAATTCCGTAAATCCCGATTCGGGTAGAAATACCTGACAAATAAGCGGTGAATGTTGTAAAGGTATTGGAATAACCATCCGGCAGCCAGGAATGCAGGGGGAAAACAGCCGACTCAACAGAAAATGACACAATAAAGATAGATAAAAGAAATCCTGTCATTGGCAGTGAAAGAGACGCAATTTTACTATGTATAGCGGTAAAATCAAACGATCCGAAGAGGCTGTGACTCAGCACAACACCAACCATTAAAATCATGGAAGCGGTAACGGCAAAAACAAAGTATTTAAATGCTGATTTAGGGGCTTCCCTGCCCCCTGTGGACATTAGTGCGAATGTACTCCAGCTCATAATTTCCCAGAAGACAAAGAACGTTATAAGATCACTGGAAAAAATAACGCCCAGCATACCAAAGGTCTTTGAAAAAAGAACGGTATAATAGTGTTTATTGCCTTCTTTTCCTTCCATATATTTGAGTGAAAATACGGCAGTCAGGAAGGTTATCCCCGTGATCATTATACCAAAATAGTAGTTAAGCCAGGTAACTGTAAACCCAATATGCTGTCCTGCTATACGAAACGGAAAATCAAAATGAGAACCAACCTGATCGTACATAACAAAACTGAAATAGGCCAAAACGGCAAAAAGAATAAGACTTATATACTTTTGAACCAGCTCGGTTTTATAAAAAATCACATTGAGAATTACACCGGCAAGTGTAATGATTAAAAGATTCGTTACTATTGACATGCTTCCTCCTGTTATAAGATCTGTGCCATCTGCAATTTATGTATTAGTTCAGAAGCAACACTTCCCGTGTACCCGGTTATCTGTGGAAGAAATAAAAACCCCAGCAGTACCACTACGGCAAAACCTGTAATGGCAAAAAGCGGAAGAGCAGGAGCTTCTTTTATATCTTTTTCAGCTCCGTTCCGGTCATACATAACCTGAATTATTTTTAGAAAGTAAATTGATTCTATGATGGTACCCAATAAAATAAGGAAAACCATCGTTGTATAAAACATGCCACCGGTATGAAGCGCCGCAATAATAATATTCAGTTTGCTGAAAAATCCAAAGAAAGGAGGAACTCCCAGCAGAGAAAGTACTCCAATAACAAACAAAAAGGAACTTACCGGCATCCTTTTTGCAATACCCCGGTAATCCGTATACTGATAGGAACCGGTTTTTACAATCATATATCCCGCGACAAGAAAAAGAATCGATTTGGATGCTGTATGGTTAATAATCTGCATCATTCCGGCACTTAACCCCGCTGTACTGTTTAAACTCATGGCAAAGAGAATCAAACCAATCTGTCCAATGCTCGAGTATGCAAGGACACGTTTAATGTTACCCTGCTTAAACGCGGCAAATTCACCAACCAGAAGGGTAACAACCCCGGCAACACTCAGGAATCCAAGGACTTCAGTCATTGCAAAAACTGAATAGACAAATCTGACAATAACAATGAGTGCCACTTCAATAACAAATCCGGAAAGTATTGCGCTGATGGATGAAGGTGCGGAAGAATGGGCATCCGGCAGCCAGCTGTTAAGTGGAAAAACAGCTGCTTCAACTCCCATTCCGGTAACAAAAAAAGTGAAAATCATTAATTTTTTTGATGCGGCAAGTGTTCCGAATTTACCCGCCAGATCGGCCATATTCAACGTTCCTGTTTCCTGATAAATAAGAGCAACAGCTACAAGAATTAAAATTGAGCCAACTGAACCTAGAATGAGATATTTAACGGCAGATTCAAGACCATTTCTGTTACCTTCATATCCCACAAGAATATAGGAGGAAATAGCAAGAATTTCAAAGAATACAAAGAGATTAAAAACATCACCTGTTAGAATCATTCCCTGCGATCCGGTAATAAGAAGCAGATAAAGCGTGTAATATTTACTCTGATTTTTTCCTTCAATATACTTAAAAGAGTAGAGAAGTATAAGTAAACCGGCAACAGAAATCAGGAGGGCAAAAATCCCGCCCGTCGGGCCAACAAACAAATTTATTCCGAGGGGAGGTTTAACTCCGGCAATAACAACATTAATCGGATGCTGAATAACTTTCGGAAGCAGAGAAATACTTATCCAAACATTTGCCAGAAGAGCCAGAAGAGCAATATATTTCGTGCTGTTTTTTAAAGTGGAAGCAACGGTGGAAATAAGAAACGCTGTTCCAAGCGGTATAATAATAAGAAGTATCGGGTTTACCATTTAAGCCCCCTTATTTTTGATGTATCCAGTGTGCCGGTCTTGCTGTACAATCTTATTATCAGGGCAAGGGCGAGAGCGGAGACACCAAATCCTATAACAATTGATGTAAGAACAAGTGCCTGGGGAACGGGATCGACCATGTGGGAAACCTTCAACCCCATTTTTGAAAAAATAGGTGCAGTGTTCCCATTTATGTACCCTGTTGACACCAGCAGCACATTTACACCGGTATCGGCAAGATCAAGTCCTATAACCATTTTAATAAGGTTCTTTTGAGTAAATACAATGTATAGCCCAATAAGAATCAGCCCTGCCGATGCTATATTCAATACAAGAGAAATAGATATAATTCCGTTCATGCCGACTCCTTCATTGTAAAGACAACACTGGAAAGTTCCGCTGCAACTTTTACACCGACAACAGCATAAATAATCGGTATGATTCCCGCACTGAAAAGGGTATTAAATCTTCCCAGAGGTAGAAAGTTCTGCAAAAATGAATTTCCCGGACCAAAGAGCCCAACCAGGCCAAGACCTATAAAGGCGAGTCCGGCGAGTCCCTCCAAAACAGACATCAGCGTCTTACTGAATTGTACCGATTCCGAGGTAAGAAGAACAACAAAAAATCCCGTCGCAATAATAACACCTCCGGGGAACCCGCCACCGGGTGTCAAATGCCCGTGCACTATAATATATATCCCAAAAAGGAACATGAGCGGAAAAAGCAGCCTGCTCCCTGTTTTTAGAATAAAACTCTGATCCATAACTTTTTTACGTTTATTTTCCGTTCCTTTCATGAAGACTGAAATCCCCAGTGCAGCCAGAAATAAGACAGTAACCTCACCAAGAGTATCAAATCCCCGATAAAGAACCACAACCGAGGTAACCGCGTTGGCAGCTCCCGTTTCATTAGCAGTTCTGGAAAGTATATCAAGACCAACACTTTTTCGCTCTCCGCCCGCGGAAGGAATAATCAATCCACCGGTAAGTGTCGCGAAATAAAAAACAAATCCTGCTAAAAGCAAAATACTCATTATTTTTCTCATTTTCTATTCCTTATCCACGGCTTTTTTCGATCGTGTCCGATTAATTGCTATAACAAACACAACGGTTGTCAAAGCGGCACCAATTGCCGCTTCCGTTATTGCTACATCCGGTGCAGCAATAAAGAGGAAAATTATTGAAGCAATAAGGCTGACAACAGTCGAAAGAATCACAGCGTTTAAAATATTTTTAACAAATATTATAGCAACGCCGATAACCAGCATTACCAGTACTAACAAACTTAAGAGATACAGCATAATCTTACGCCTCCTCTTTATTTACATTATCTTTGCAGACATCAACAACAGACCTGGCAACAAGAGGAACACCCGATTTATGACTTGCCCGGGCAATAGTACTGCTTGAGATAGGATTGGTAAGAACAATGAAAATTACTATAACAATACTTTTTATCAGAAATCCCGACCCCAGAAAGCCAACTCCAAGAATTAAGGACATAGCTCCGAGCGTTGTTGCTTTTGTCCCTGCCTGAAGTCGATTATATACATCCGGCATTCGAAAAATGCCCAAAGAGCCAAGAAAAAGAAAGAATGACCCTATTAATATAAGAATATCACCTGCAACAGCCATTTCTACAGCCCTCCTTCCAGATACCTTGCGACAACAACAACACCGGCAAAACCAATAACCACATACACAAGGGCTACATCCATATAAATAATCCGGTTAAAAAACAGAGCCATTATAGTCAGTAAAGCAGTGGTAATAACGGACAGGGTATCCGCTGCCAGCAGGCGGTCAAACGGTGTTGGCCCTTTAATAAGCCGCAGAAGCGACAACACAACTGCCAGACCTATAAGGATAAAAGATAATGTTAAAATCATTCGACTATCTCCTTTAGTATCTTTTCAAATTTACTACTAATTTCCCTGGTAGCACTCTCCACATCCTTTCCCTTAACAT
This sequence comes from uncultured Spirochaetaceae bacterium, assembly GCA_964434925.1. GTDB lineage: Bacteria > Spirochaetota > Spirochaetia > B11-G9 > B11-G9 > S145-15. The sequence goes on along the minus strand of CAYSXD010000137.1, from coordinate 508 downwards.
CTATCCAATGGATAAAAAGTATATCCCCCTGAACATCAACGGTAAGTGTTCCGGGAGTCAGCGTAATTGAGTTTGCCAGTATAAGCCTGGAAAGAGGACTCTTCAAATTCGTCTTTACAGCAACAATTCCCGGGTTAATCGGTAATGCCGGATTAAGTACCCGTAAAGCAACATCAATATTCGCCACGATAAGTTCCTTTAAAAAAACAATTAAATACAAAGGATAAAAAAGAATAATTTTAGGAGTAATCTTTATACCACGGTACAGATCACTATACCCATAAAAAAAGATGGCGATTAAAATCGAGGCGACTCCGCCAACCAATAGCTCATCCTTATTCAGCGTACCTGTCAATAAAAGCCAGGTAAGGGCTACCACTATCAGAAAAATGATGAAACCCTTAATTTTTTTCATAAACGTTTCTCCCCCCATTTTTTTAAAAACAGGCCAAATAATACAAAAATAGTAATAATTATATCTTATTATGGCTATATATTCACAATAATG
>CAYSXD010000136.1:0-6387 GCA_964434925.1 uncultured Spirochaetaceae bacterium | reverse complement strand
TCCTGTGCCATGTTGGTAATAAACCGGAGCGCGATTGGTTTTGCTGCTTTTCCGGACATTCCGGAAATTGAGGATTTTCCGTTAACAACGGGAAGGCAGGTAAACTTGTCAAAGTCAAGGCCTGTAACTGCTTTAATGGTATTTATTGTTGAAATAGCCTGTGCTCCCGCCTTTATAGCGGTTTCTGCAACTTCTTCCATTTTGGTTAGATTCGGTGTCATTTTGGCAATTAAAGGCAGATGTGATCCCCTCTGTGCTGCTTTAACATAGGTTTCTATCAGTTCAACGCTGGCACCAACATCCGAACCCATTCCCTCATACGTCATCTGCGGGCAGGAAAAATTGAGTTCGATCATATCCACACCGGTACCAGTTGCGTCGCGGGCCATCTGTTCCCAGTTATCTTCATCCATGCCCATAATTGAGCCTATAATTAGTTTGTTGGGGTAATCCTCTTTCAGTTTTTTCATCATATCCAGGTTGTCCTGATAGGGTTTATCGGATGTCTGCTCCATATTTTTAAAACTGATAAAGGGAGTAGCCTCTTTCCGGGGCGCGTCAAAACGTGGAGAACATTCTTCAGGAATTGTTGTTGTTAATGTTTTATAAAATACACCGCCGCCTCCCGCTTCAAGGAACCGAGAGCACATATCATAACTGCTGCTGACAGGGGAAGATGAAAGGAAAAAGGGATTTTCGCATTTGAACCCCAGAAAATCGATTGAAAGGTCTGCATGTTTTGCCATTATAGGTTTCCTCCCTGAGTAAGATATTTTTCAATACTCTTTGCTGCAATTTTGCCGCCCTGAACAGAGTGAACGACTGTTTTATTCGAGCCGGATGCCACATCGCCGGCGACAAAAATACCGGGAATACTTGTTGCCCCTTTGTCATCAGTAATAATAAATCCATGTTTATCGATTCCTAAATCCTCCAGGATGTCAGAAAAGCCTTCCGGCTTTTGCCCGATGGCAAAAATAACCGTATCAGCCTGAATCTTCATTGCCGAGTTGCTCCGTGTCCCGTTTGCTTTGACAATACTTACTCTGCCGTTTTCTCCCTGAAATTCCGCCGGAGAAAAGGTATACGCAAAATTGATACCCAGAGCTTCACAATGTGTGAGTTCAAGACGATTTGCCGGCGCTTCTTCTCTTGTTCTTCTATATAGAACGGTAACTTTTTCTGCGCCAAGAAGCCGTGCTGTTGTAGCGCAATCCAGTGCCACATCTCCGCCTCCGATTACCACTACATGTTTGCCTATATCTGACTCTCCATTGTGCGTTCGTGCCGACGCAAGATAGCCAAGTGCTGTTGTAACACCTTTAAGATCGCTTCCCGGGACATCAAAAGTTGCGGAAACCTGCATTCCCGCGCCAATCAGAAATGCTTTGTATCCCTGTTCCTTTAATTCATCCAGGGTTAAATCTTTTCCGATTTTAGTTTTTAGCTTTATAGTAACACCCAAATCGGTAACATATTTAATCTCTTCATCTACAACATACTGGGGGAGCCTGGAAGGTACAATACCGTAGGATAGTACGCCGCCGGCTTTTTCTTTTTCCTCAAAAATTGTTACCCTGTAACCCCTCATCGCCAGAGTAGCAGCAGCGGAAAGTGACGCAGGTCCCGAACCAATCATGGCCACTTTTTCTTTTGCGGCATCCGGAGGATCGAGAACCTTAAAATGGGTTGTTTTCTCATAGTCTGTAATAAAGCGCTGAAGTTTGCCTATATGTATCGGTGCGTCAATCCCTGAACGGGCACAGGCTTCTTCACAGGTTTTCTCATACGGGCAGATTCTTGCGCAGACACCTCCCAGTATATTATTTGACCGGATAATTTCCGCCGCGCCCTTAAAATTCCTGAATCGGATGGCTCGAATAAAATCACCGGGATTTGTATCTGCCGGGCATCCTTCACTGCACAGGGGATTGTAGCATAAAAGACATCTGGATGCTTCTTCCATTGCTAAAAATGGAGTATAAGGCGGTACTGTCTCATCCAGGTATCCTTGCTTAGGTTTTAAGTCAATACCTTCTTTTACTCCAACATTGATAGAATTACTCACACTATTGCTCCTTTGTTAAAGTTATGTGTTTTATTGCAAAAAAACATTATACAGCGATAGCTTTGACAAGTCAAAGAAATTATTTATCAGATTTGTGCCATACCAGTGTTAAATCTGTTAAGTTCATATACAGAGAGATAATTGCTATTATTTATGGTTACAACAGTGTTAGGCAGGTACGGAGCCATTACTCAAAGTGGAGATGATCCGAATACCTACATTATACCTTTCTGTCTAATGTGCTGCTCAAGCTTTTTAAACCGGTCTAACGAATGACTGTAAAACATCTGCCATCCGTCACACAATGTGCTGAGTGTATCCGGTCTTGCTTCCGAACCTCTCATTCTCTGGCAGTCACCATGGCAGAGTGAAAGCCATTGACAGCTGTCGCACCGGCTGTTCCATTGTCCTTTTTGCCTGCCGAACTTTTTATACAACCCGCTGGTTTGTGCTTCTTCCCATGTGGTATTGTGAATGTTTCCCAGATTATATTCTTTTTTAACAAAAAAATCACAGGGAAAGATCCCTCCGTTATATTCAACAACAAAATACTGTCTGCAATCCACATCCATCGTACATTCCGTGTACCGTCCCAGTACAAGATAGTTTAATACAGAATCAAAGTGACGGATGGAAACTCTCTGTGTATCTTTTCTATACCAACTATCAAATATTTCACATAGAAACTCTCCCCACTGTTTTCCTGTAATAGAATAATGGGTTAATTTTCCATTCTCTTCATATTCCACACAGGGTATGAATTGCAGAAAATTAAATCCTTTTTCCCTGTAATACCTGTATACCTCCCGCGGTTTTCCTACATTTTCTGAATTAACCAGGCATAAAATATTGAAATCAGCACCGGCATCACGTAGATAATTAATTCCCCTCATAACCATACTGTGTGTCGGGTTTCCTTCTACTGTTATTCTGAATTTATTATGAACACTTTTCGGACCATCCAGACTTACCCCTATAAGAAAATTGTTTTTCGCAAAAAATTCAGCCATAGGCTGATCAATAAGGGTTGCATTCGTCTGCAGCGCATTACTTATCCGGGAGTTGGAATGGGCGTATTGTTTTTGGAGTTTTACAGCTTTTTTAAAAAAATCCAGCCCCATAACGGTTGGTTCTCCTCCCTGCCAGCTGAAACTGTATTCCGGTTGAGGTGTCTTCATGTAGTTTTTAACCATCGTTTCCAGGGTTTCAATAGTCATAGCAGGTTTATCACCTTGTTTAATGTCGTTAAGGTGATCAATATAAAAACAGTATTCGCACCGGAGGTTGCACACAGCGGAAGCCGGTTTTATTAATAATGAAAAAGGTTTGCTTTTCGTCATATAAAACAATTATGTTATCTTACCGGTTTTAGATCAATGGCATAATAATAAAAAACGAATGATATCATGGACAGAGTATCACTAATATACCGTGAATATTTTTCCGATTGTTTGATAAATAGTTGTAATTTCACGGATGAACAATATTCGAAAAGCGAAGTTTTGAGAAGAGATCATTCGATGTTAACATTTTCAAGCCTCTAAGCATAAACCTTCTGAATCTTCCATTCTGTTTTATCAGCCCATGGAAGGGGCTGCATGTAAGTGTTCTTTAAATAAAATTACTGATACAAAGTATTTTATATACATGATTCTGCAATACGAACTGATTCGGCTGCATTATAGAGTGGAATATAAACTTTATTGTCAGTTCTGTTAACTCTATTTGCAGAAATGAGCATACTTACCGGGGGTGAATATTTTTTTTGATAGACATCCAGACTGCGGGCTCTGGTACGGCTGCCGGATTTAACTTCCAGCGGAATAATATGATCTTTAATACTTATTATAAACTCAATTTCTGAAGTTTTTCCCTGCCAGAAGTAGAGTTCTTTGTGCCCTGTGGATGTAAGTTCCTCTGCCACATAATTTTCCGCAATGTATCCTTTGTAAGTACCATAATTCTGATTTAAAATACTTTCGTATGGTATTTCTGCCATGGTATTCATAATTCCTATATCAAAAAGATATAGTTTTGCCATATTTTTTTTGGCTCTGCTTTTGAGAGGAACAGCAGGTTGTTCAACAAGATGTACTGGGATTACCAGACCTGTTTTTGTCAGCCAGTCAATGGGTCCTGCAAATTGACTGAATTTTGATTTATTAGGAATTATCCCCTTAAATTGAAATCTGGATACGGATTTATCATTAACTCTGCTTATCTGTCTGGGAATATCTTCCCATACCCTGGCAATATGAGCAGCATTCCATTTTCCAGCATGTTTGGAAAAATCACTCTGAATTCCTTCAATTAATCTATAATGGATCGATCTGACTGCTTCGTATGCTTCCAGCCCGCAGTTCCCGATCTTTATAAAAGTATTAACAGCTTCGGGCATTCCACCAGTAATATAGTAATTTTTAAGTTCTTCCCACAATATCCGGTGAATTGCTTCAGGTATATTCTTCAGATTAGATGATTCTTCCAGGAATAGGATTAGCTCAGGACGTCTTGTCTTTAGATATTCCTGGTAATTTAAAGGATAGAGGGTTAGAAAATCAACCTTTCCAACAGGAAATGAAGATGTACTGAGCATTATACCTATATGGGATCCGGCACATCCAATGGCCAGCATCGGAAGCTCTTCATTAAAGTACTTAAGACTTGTCAGGGCTTCGGGACATTCCTGAATCTCATCGAAGATTAGAAGATCGCTGTTGATATCTATTTTAGCAGACAGCATAATTTCCAGAGTGGAAATTATTGTATCGGGATCCAGATCCTCTTTAAATACAGTATGAAATCGTTTTTCTTTTTCGAAGTTAATATAATGGGTAGCAGGAAATTCCGTGTTTCCAAAATGGGTGAGCAGCCATGTTTTTCCTACCTGCCTTGCCCCTTTTAAAATGAGGGGTTTTCTTGTTTTTGAGTTTTTCCATTTTGTCAGTTTATTGTATAGAAGACGTTTCATATGGCCTATAATAGTAGGTATTGACTTTTTTAGCAAGTAAAAAAAGGTAAATATGATTATTAATACCATATAAGAAGCGATGTCGGTTTTATAAAGCTTACATATTCCTATTTGAGAAACTGCCGTCACTCATTATACTCGGTTTTTATATGTTTGGTAACGATTTGGCTATGCGACTCCAAAGGTCTATATTAGTCCTTTGCCCTGTGGATATCAAAGAGTTCGACCTTTAAAATCGAATCAATCCTTAATATTTATAAAGGCTCTTATTCTTTATATTTATTCAGTCCAATCTTCTATTTCTAAGCCCCTGATTCTATTAAATTCTTTTGTATTTTTTGTTATTAATACCCCATTATTTGCGAGCACTATTGAAGCAATAATCATATCATTCGGATCTATGGGAATTCCATTTTCTTCTAGTTCTTTTCTAATAATTGCGTATGCAGTTGTTTCAGCATCAGTGAACCCTTGTATTCGATAAGGTAATAAAAATTCATTTATTTTTTCTAAATTTTCTTCTTTTCTCTGGCTCTTATCAGCTCCACACAATAATTCTGCCTTTGTCATCGATGGTATTACAATCATCTCAGGATTATGATTTAATAATCTCTCTTTTAATTTTGGATATATGCCCTTGAGGTAATAGATACAGATATTGGTATCCAAAAAATATTTCATAAATTTTCCCTGGGGATATCATTCTTATTATTAAGTGGTTTTACAAAATCAAAGGTTTCATCAGTCATTGAACCAAACAGGCTATCGTATTTATCCGGCCAGGAACTTCTTAATGCATCATTAATTTTTTTGGTTACAAATTTTGAAATTGATATATTTTCAATCTTTGCTGCTATTCCAATTTTTTTGAGAGTATTTTCATCTATGTATAGAGATAACTGAGCCATATCCACCTCCATTTTTAATATAATATATAATATACTTGCTTTGCATGTTTTGTCAATAATTTTTCATAATCTTCTTAACCTTATAGAAAAGCGAACCTTTAAAAGCACAGCCGCATGACTAACCTAAGAGACTTTACAAACGTTAAGCTCACAAGCACCATCGCAGGTGCAGTAGAGATCATTAACTTGGTCCAGAATAGCTTCATACAATATCAGCTGTGGTTTCGTCCAACAAAGTCTTAACATAGCTGCTACTGCACATCCCTCATCAAACTGAAATTTTCCCTTTGTTAAAGATTATTCCGGGAAAGACGTTTTTAGGCAGCTACGCTAAGACTTCTATTCGTTATGTGCTTTATCTGAAAATTATTGAAGATTTAGTATTAATTTTATGCCATATGTGACTTCAGTCATTGTACTCAGAGATAAAACACAAACTT
>CAYSXD010000135.1:0-6388 GCA_964434925.1 uncultured Spirochaetaceae bacterium | reverse complement strand
ATGAAAAAAATGATAAATTGTACGATTAAAAAACATTCTGAAAAATAAATAAAAAAAAAGCATTTTTCTTGAATCAGCAGCTTAAAATTCCCCGTATTAAATAGATAAATCATTACAAGGAGATGAGTATGAACAGTCTAAACTCGCTATTAGTTGAAGGTAATTTAACGAGAGATCCAGAGCTTAAGAAAACCCCGAAGGGGACAAGTGTCTGTACCTTTTCTGTTGCTTCTAACCGCTATTTCCGGCAGGATGAGGAAACACAAAATGAGGTATCATTTTTTAATGTGGAAACATGGGCCGCTCTGGCGGAAACCTGTATGGAGCATCTGAAGAAAGGTCGGGGTGTACGTATTGTGGGGCGCCTTAAACAGGACCGGTGGGCAGACCAGGATGGTAAGAATCACGAAAAACTGAAGATCGTTGCCGAACATGTGGAATTTAAACCTGTGTTTAACAAAACAAAAAAAGCCGAGGAAGATAAACCGGAGGATGAGCAGCTTCTAAACGCAGTCTAACATACTATTTGAATTCAATGCTATTGTCGTAGGTACCTCTCTTTTTGAGGTACCTTATTCTTTCTGCCGCTTAATTCTGAATAAGATTGATGAGGCAGAATACAAAAAGTCAGAGAGGCGGGTATGGAAAAAGATGGAGAATATTTCTGTATGGCTGGAAGTGATGAAGAAGAGGCAGCTGTGGCAGGAAGAAATAAAGCAGCTAAAAATAATATTGTATTTTTTTGTGCTTTTGAAAAAGAAGATCAGCTAGTTAAGAGGAATATGAGAAACATAAAGAGTAATATAACACCATATAGAACACATGAGGAATTACAGATGCTTCTCCCCTTTATGGTAAGTGAAAAGGCTCCTCATTACATTTCTTTCTCATCATATAGGAAGAGATATGACGGGGGAGAGGAATATGAAGCAAGTTAGAAACTACTAAAGAATATTCTCTTGATTTACTCTCATTTTATGTGCATCATGTTTTTAATATGGAAAAGAGAAAAAAGTTAAGCCATGTAGAAGTTGAAGCTGCTGTTAATGGTATAAGAAAAAAATATCATGACTACATGGTTGAGTTTATAAAACCTCCCGGGGCAGAATACCTCTTTGAAGACAGATATATTGAAGCATTAAAAGCCCGAATAGATCTGGACAGATTTCTGTATAATGAAATTACTCTGATAAATAAACTCATTACGGAAGAGAGAGCGAAACTTGAAGAAAAGCGGGAACATCGTTTACAAACACAAAATCGCAGGGGAAAAAATGAACCGCGTTATCAGTCTTTTGTAGATAGGATTTTTGAAGAAAATAGAGAAAAAATACGGAAATACCTTAAATTCGGTCTTGAAGACAGTGATGTTTATGAAATTGATAAATTGTACGGTGCTGTGAAAGAATTTGAAACGAATTACTGGGCCCAGGTCGAAAAAATATTAAAAAAATTATACCCTTCCCGATATTCCGGTCCCCGGCGGGAGCTTGAAAAACGTCTTTTTGAAATAACTATCGAAGGTCCGGAGGGGTATCCTCCCAGTTTGATAAAAATCAGGACTATTCTTGATCGATACCCGCGTGAATACACAGTACTGCAGCGTGAATCACAACGATGCATGCTGGATGTTTCCTTTTTTCTGCACTTTCTTTTTAATGAACTTATTAAGCTTAATGATGAAGAACTTCTTGATAAAGAAGAGAAAAATACTATAGGAATTTCAAAGCAATTTGTGCATACTGTAATTGAAGATTTCAGGCTTACCGATTTAAATAATTCGAAACTCAAGGGAGGATTGTAGTGGGATCAGAGGTTATTGTTACAACATCAAATTTTGAAGATGAAGTTATTCATTCAGATATTCCGGTACTTATTGATTTTTGGGCTCAGTGGTGCGTTCCCTGTAAAATGATCGGACCGATATTGGAAGAAATAGCAGAAGAATATTCAGGTCGGATAAAGGTTGTAAAAATAAATGTGGATGAAGCAGGAGATATTGCCACCAGGTATTCTATTATAAGTATTCCTACCCTTATGCTTTTTAAAAGTGGAGAGGTGATAAATCAGCAGGTTGGTGCTGTATCAAAGCAGACAATAGAAGGGTTGTTCCGGAATTTACTGTAGGTGCCCGTAACAATTTTCGGGTTAAAACATATCTAAAATAAAATTATGGTGTGTATACCTCTTCCGAATTCCGTGTTCCGAATGTTGATGTACTTGTAGGTACAATATGCCAGTCTTCCCTGCTGTTGGTATCAGTGCTGTCTGCATTCCGGCAGATTGATCGTGTAGCTGTTGAATCGTCCGGATTAATACTGTCTTCAGGGGCAATAAGTTCTCCTGAAAAATTCCAGCCGGAAAGTTCGGCAATACGATCCGCTCTATCCATTACGTGCGTACTTCCAAAACCGCGGTAGTTTTCATCAGATTGTGAAGTTCTGTTACTGTATAAAACACTGTCAATAAGATCTCCATAGAGAGCGGTAAAAAGAGCAATCGTCCCATTATTTCCTGAAAGGCCGCTGCCGCTTTCAACCCAGAGATCCCACGCTTCATCTGATGGTTTAATCCCTCCTGAAGCGGTTTTTGAACTGGTTTCATCAATTTCTTCCGGTGTCCCGGCAGACTTAAAGTGAACAATAATATAGTCACCCGTAACAACGGCAATGGAGGGGAGTACCTTTCGTTGCTTCCAGTCGGTATCCACCCCTTCATACAGAACAGCTCCGGCAGTATTCCCGCTGGACAGAATGGCTATTTCCACTCTGTCCGGATTTGAAGACGAACCCTGCGTTGTAAACTCATTTATAACCATTGCCGGAAGGTCAGGGTTAAAACCATAAAAAGTGCTTATCAGGGTCATGGAATTCCCGCTGTTATCCTGAACGGTAGTCTTTAGTTTGTATGATTCCCCGGCAGTCAGGTCATCTGTAAATTCCAGTATTAATACGGAATTATCAGTTTTTGTTGAATAGGCAGGGGGCTGAGGGATAATAAAAATATTTTTTTTGTCCATGATTATTTTTTCGGAAAACAACACCTGTACAATTCTTGAATTGCTTGATTTTATTCCCACAAAGGAAGGAGGCTGCAAATCTCTCTGCAGGAGCTGCCGGTAGTCAACAAGAGGAGTGCAGGAAAAAAATAGTATGATGGAAGGAAGACTTACTATCACATAGAATAATTTCAAAATAATACTCCTTATCTTTTTTCTTTTTATATCTTATACTGTGTTTTCTCTCTGCTGCTTCAAACATGTTGAAAAAGAGAAGAAGCTGAGCTATCTTATTTGATATACTGATTAGTGAGGAACAAAGAATGTGTGGAATTGTTGGCTATTGCGGCCCGGGCCCTGCTTCGGAGATACTGCTTGAAGGGTTAAAACGTCTGGAATACAGAGGATATGATTCGGCGGGAATTTGTGTTGAAGCCGGTAATGTTTTAAAGGTTATTAAGAAAAAAGGTAAAATCAAAGACCTTAAAGAAATTGTTCCTGCTGATCTGGATGGGCGGGTAGGAATCGGTCATACCCGGTGGGCAACCCATGGAGAAGTTAATGATAAAAATGCTCATCCTCATATGGATGATACGGGCAAGGTTGTTCTTGTGCATAATGGTATTATTGAAAATTATCAGGGAATCAAGAAGCGGTTGATAAAGGAAGGGCACAAATTTCTTTCCGACACAGATTCTGAAGTTGTTGTACATTTGATAGCTTCTCTCTATAAAGGAAATCTTGAGGCCACAGTCCGTGAATGTGCTTTTTTATTGAAAGGAACGTACGGTATTGCCGTGATGCACCGGGATGAACCGGGTACTATTGTCGGGATACGGAATGGATCCCCCCTTGTTCTGGGCATTGGAGAACATGAAATGTTCCTTGCTTCCGATGTAACTGCCATACTGGCACATACAAAACAGGTGGTTTATCTTGAAGATAGGGAAATTGTCACTATAACAGCAGAGAACTACCGGACGAGTGATTTTTACGAACAGGAAATTGAGAAAAAGATTGAAAATATAGGCTGGGAGCTGGAACAAATAGAAAAAGACGGCTATGAATTCTTTATGGAAAAAGAGATCTGGGAACAGCCTGAGTCGATTATGCGGGCTTTACAGGGACGAATTGACAGGGAAGAGGCGACAGCCCACCTTGGTGGTTTAAATATGACTCCAAAACAACTTTTAAATATTAAACGTATCTATATTGTAGCCGCTGGAACATCCTACTACGCGGGAATGGTTGGAGCATTTCTTATTGAAAGTATAGCACGTATACCCGCAAATACGGAACTGGCTTCTGAAATGCGGTATAAAAATCCTGTAGTTGAACCGGACGCACTCTATTTTGCTGTGTCTCAGTCGGGAGAAACGGCTGATACTCTCTATGCTATGCGGGAGCTTCAGAGGAAAGGAGCTACTGTTCTGGGGGTTTGTAATGTTGTAGGTTCCACCATAGCACGGGAATCTGATGGCGGTGTGTATATCCATTCCGGACCGGAAATTGCCGTTGCTTCTACCAAGGCTTTTACATCACAGATTTCCGTATTTTACCTTTTAACACTGCTTCTTGCGAGGATGAGGCATCTTTCGTACGAAGATGGTCTTGAAATTGTTGATGCAATTGAAAATGTCCCGGAACAGATTAAAGAAATTTTGAAAAATAGCAAGGATATTAGAAAACTGGCTGTGAAATATGCCCACTATTCAAATTTTCTTTTTCTCGGGCGGGGACTTAACTATTCAGTCGCGTTGGAAGGGGCATTAAAGCTTAAAGAGATATCCTACATTCATGCGGAGGGCTACAGTAGTGCTGAGATCAAACATGGCCCTATTGCGTTGATAAATGAGACAACCCCCAGTTTATTTCTTGTTCCTGATGATCAATTACGGGTTAAGGTTATTAATAATATCAAGGAGGTAAAGGCCCGCTCCGGAAAAGTTATTGCGATAGCAGTGGAGGGTGACGAAGAGGTTGCCGGGATAGTGGATGATGTGCTGTGGATCCCCAGGGCGAATGCTGTTGCCTATCCTTATCTGATGGTTATTCCTCTTCAGCTTTTTGCTTTCTATTGTGCGCTCGAACTGGGGAGAAATGTTGACCAACCGAGGAATCTTGCAAAGAGTGTTACTGTTGAATAACAGATTTCTTCAAAAACTACTGTTGTTTTTTCTCGCTTTTGCTGCCGTTTTCCCGGTATTTGGAAGCAATAACGTTGCTTTTCTTGTTAAGGGGCCAATAAAGGAACCTGGGCTGCCCTTTATTTATCCGAACGCAATGGAGACCTATAAAGGAATATACCGGTATGGAGATCAGCAGATTATTGTTTTTTTTACTCCCCGGAAATTTGATATTCCCAAAAGCTGGGAGCCTGCCGGTTGTGGTATATACCGGGGTTTTGTGTTTTGGGAAGAGTCAACAGACGAAAGAGGGAAAATGCATAAGAATCTGATTTTCCTGTATAAAAAGGTTTCGAATAATCAGTCTTTCCTCTGGTCGGTTTTTATTAGTTTTCAAAATGCAAGGGATTGTGCCTTTACCGAAAACTTTTTGAACCGGCTGGAATATTTTCAGAGAGATTATCATTCGCCTTTACCACCCCTTTTGCCTGCAGTAGTTGAAATTAAAAAGTAAGATACACTTTCCTGCATGATTTTTGAATGACCGGTGTACCTTTTCCATGACGTATTGCTTTAAGAACTCCGTCCCGGTCAACCGGAACGGACCCTGCAAGTATATTGACCGGTAAATGGGTAAAACTTTCAGGAATCATGGGTGTTGAGGGACCCAGCATTACACAGGGGATGGAGGGGGTAATGTTTTTAAGAATATCTTCTGTTGTTTTATTTATAATACTCGTTGAAGTAAGTATCAAAGCTTCCGTTTCCCCTTCTCCTAATGCCCGGTAAAATGATTTTTTCGTTCCAATGGATCTATTACTGTCCAGAATATCCACGGAGACTTTCAGTGTTTCAAGCTGTTTGAGAACGGGACCAAAATACCCTACCATCGAAATTCTACTACCGCTCTTTATATGTAAGTCATCAAACAGTGTCCCTGAATCTACTGCCATTGAACGTGCCCGTTCAAAATTTAACGCATTGACAAGGGCCAACGCAACAGATCTTTCAACTATCGCGTCACTGTATAGAAGTTTGAGCAAATCTACTGCCGGTCTGCCTTCATATTCCATGGGGTCTTTTACCACGGTACAGGATGAGCTTTCGGAAAGAAAGGTAAAAGCAATCCCTGTCCCGCCGTCAGAGGTACAAACGGCAGTGTAACTTACCCCGATATAAATGAAATCAACCGTAACAGACTCTGCCTGTTTGAGAACTGCCTGATAAAGCGTGTCATAAAGTTTCATGAGCTATGGTAGTCCAT
>CAYSXD010000134.1:0-6444 GCA_964434925.1 uncultured Spirochaetaceae bacterium | reverse complement strand
GATGGGGATCAAACACGACATAACACACAGCAAGGAAAGAGAAAAAGAACTTGCCGACCATCGACTGGAGCTTGAAAACCTCGTAATAGAAAGAACCCGTCAGCTTGAAATCAAAACAAAAAATCTTGAAAAAACACAACGGGCAATGATTTATCTGCTTGAGGATGTCAATGAAGCCAGACATCAACTTGAGCAGAGTAATACCCGTCTTATTGAAACAAATGAAGAACTGGAATCTTTTTCCTACTCTGTTTCCCATGACCTTCGTTCCCCTCTCCGTGCTATTAAAGGATATACGGAAATGCTTCTTGAAAATCAGATAATTCAACAAGATGATAAAAGTAAAAATCTGGCAAAAATAGTGTATGAGAACAGCGAAAAAATGGGAGAACTCATCAAAGATCTTCTTTATTTTTCACGTATGGGAAGATCAACCCTGAAATTCTCTCTTATAGATATGAAAGAAATGGCGGAATCTGTTTTTAAGGAACTCGTGCCGGAAAGTGAACAAAAAAGAATTACATTTTCGGTTGGAGAGCTTATCAAAGCCAGCGGAGATAATCACCTTTTGCATGAAGTATGGTTTAATCTTATTGCAAACGCGGTTAAATTTTCCTCAAAGAAAAAAAATGCGGTTATCACTGTAAGCTGTCAGAAGAAAGATACTTTGCTTATGTACACTATCAAAGATAACGGCAACGGGTTCAACATGAAGTATAAAGATAAGCTCTTTAAGGTATTTAAACGTCTTCATTCGGACCGTGAGTTTGAAGGGACAGGTATAGGTCTGGCACTCGTTCAGCGCATTATTCAACGGCATGGGGGTACTGTTTGGGGCGAAGGTGAAACCGGTAAAGGAGCGGTTTTCTCTTTTACCCTTCCTGAAAATCCCGATTGTAATCCCGGTTAAAGAAATCCGGCCATTCATAAAGCTATTCAAATTAGCCGCACCGTATTGTTCGGATACCACCCGGTCAGAAGCTCTTTTATGCGAATCAGATCAACCTGATATTTTTTCAGCAGTCCCATATTCCGGTGAATGGTATACAGATCCTTTCCTCCTCTCACTTCTGCCATTACCCCCTTTAACTCACTTACCGAAAGGTATTCACTTAAAAGCTGAAAGACCTGCAGGATTTCGATATTTGAAAGAGATAGCAGCCACTGTTCCGTGGTATCAATACTGTTGTCCATACGCGTCCCCCGTTTTATTACAGAAAAGAACCTGCATTGTAACGGTTACTCCATAATTAGTCGATATTATGCATTCGGATATTTTACCAATGTTTCTTTAGGCGTTTACAGGTGAGTCTGGTTATAACAAACGACTAAACTATTTATCCATTTTCTCATTTTTAACAAATCATACTAATACATCCAATAAAATAACCTAATTGTCTCCCAGCTCTTATTGTGATAAAATACAATAATGAGTACAAAAAAAGAACGCATGGCTATTGACAACCTTAATGAACAGGCACAAAAAGCAATACACCAAAATCCCGAAGAGGGGCTTCGGCTGGCTGAAGAAGCCCTGGAGAAATCTGCTTCCCTCCACTACAAAAAAGGCAGTGCCGAAGGAACTTTTAACAAAGGCTGGTGTCTTATAGTAAAAAACAACTATGATGAGGCAATTACCGCTCTGGTAGAAAGTCTCAGTCTATACAGAAAAAGGCATGATAAAATTGGTGTTATGAAGGCCCTTAATGCCCTTGGTGTGCTTCACACAAACATAAGCGACTATGATACTGCAATTGACTATTATCTGCAGTCAAGAGAAATGAGCAGAATAGCAGGAAATAATGAACGCCTTATTACTACCTATATTAATATTGGCAGCCTGTATACTGAATTGGAAAAAAATGAAAAAGCATTAATCTACTTCAAGCAGGCCTTTGAATTATTGGAAGAGACTCCTAATCCCAGTCAGGAGTGTGCCTGTCTTATTAATACGGGTAAGGTATTTGAAAAAAACAGAAATCTGGATAAAGCTGGTGAAAAATATTCCAGTGCACTTGTTATAGCAAAAACTCAAAAAAATAGTGTGTATGAGAGTAACTGCCTTACATTATTGGGTAGAATTTACCAGAAACAGAAATATTTCACAAAAGCGGAAGAATATCACCACTGCAGTCTGAAAATATCAAACCGTATTAATGATAAACTTGGCAAAGTGGAATGCCTTACCAATATTGCTCAGTTATTCCGTCTGAAATCAGAGTATAAAAAAGCGGAAGATTTCCATTTAAAGGCCATCACTTTAAGTCGATCAATACACTCGATTTATTTTAAAACAAAAAATCTGCTTGGTATTTCAGAAGTCTTTCAGGCAGCCGGTGATCAGGTAAAAGCACTGGACTATTATAAAAAGTATCATGAAAATTACTCAGACCTGCAAAATGGAAAAGTGGAGAGCAGAGTAAAAGCACTGCAGGCCCGGTATAAAATTGAATCAGCAAAAAAAGAAAACAAAGTACAAAAAAAACGAAATAAAGTACTGGAAGATGCTTTTGAACTTATTTCCCAGCTAAATGAGGTTGGAAGAGATATCACTTCTTCTCTGCATATAGAAACCGTTATGTCCTCTATATATGAAACCATCTCCCGCTTTTTAAGTGTTGATTTATTTGGTATTGGTATACTTGACAACACCACAGATGAAATTGATTTCAAATACATTATCGAAGATGGAAAGCGGATTATGGGCCATAAACGTAATTTCTCCAGGGAAAAAACGCTTACACGCTGGGTTATCGAAAACAAATCCCCCCTGCTGAACAACAACATTCAGAAAGAATATAAAAATTATGTTCCGGAGCTTGTTAAAATGCCAAATGAAAAATCAAATTCGCTTATTTTTGTTCCCCTTTCTATCCGGGGAACAATTACCGGTGTTATTACTATTCAAAGCTATACTCCCTGCGCTTACACACGGCAGCATCTGGAAATCATACAGGCAATCGGCTCATACAGTACGATTGCACTGGAGAACTCGCGTGTTCATGAGGAGATATACAATCTTAATAAGATGATTTACAAGGAAAAACGGGAACTGGAACAGGCATATAAGAAAATTGATTCTCTGGCCAATCATGACACACTGACGGGTCTGCCAAACAGAAGGCTCTTTATGGAACTGTTGAAGAAAGAGATTATTAATGCGGGCAGACAGAAAACAAAAATGGCAGTTATGTTTATTGACCTTGATAACTTTAAAAATGTTAATGACACTTCAGGTCATGATGCCGGAGATGAAGTACTTAAAATTATTGCCAGACGCTTCAGCAGTACTCTTCGTAAGTCTGATACTATAGCTAGAATCGGCGGTGATGAGTTTGCCGCACTTATTTTAGAGATTAAAAACAAAAAAGATATAGAGAAAGTCTCTACCAAGATTATAGAAAAAGTAGCCAATCCGGTAAAAGTAGAAAAGACTGAGTTTAACATAGGCGCCAGTATCGGTATAAGTCTCTATCCGGAAGATGATTCGACAATTGACGGTCTGCTAAAAAAAGCGGATACGGCAATGTACCGGATAAAATCCTCCGGAAAGAACGGATTCAGATTTTCTACCGAGCCAATTACCGCTCAGGAAAAAGAAAAAACCTCATAACCTTTCGCGGGGAACGGGAAAACAATTGTAAAATAAACTTCCATGAAGCCGTTGAAGGAAAACGCCGGTACCCCTAGGTACCGGCTGAAATCACATACGGCGGGAACTAATCAATCGTACAGGAGTTGAGCAATGTCGGGTTTATCCATGTTGGTTGAGTCGTAGAACTTGGCGCCGGTGTCTACATTGGCAACAGGTTCTCCCTTTACAGCCTTGTAGGCAAGTTCCATGGCATCAAAACCGATCATGTAGGGGTCCTGAGTGATAGCGCCGAAAAAATACTTGTCGCGGACAGCGGCTTTCTGTGCTTTTCCAGCGTCAAAGCCGATGACCACGAGGCCTGGATACTGCGTGGGGAGGGAGCTGCCATCATTGGAGGAGGCAAGAATTGCCCGTGCCGTTCCCTCGTTGGAGCAGAAAATACCAAGAATGTTATCAGACGAAACTCTGTTGAGGATGGCATGGGCGGTGTTGGTGGCATCGGTATCCTTGGGTGAAGCTGGAACCTGCATATCAAGAATAATGGCACTGCCGCTCGTTGGTGTGTCAGATGCAATATAGGCCGGATTACCGACTACCTTGATATCACTCGCGGGACGATTGGCCTTTGTTTCGATAAGTTTGATCATCATATCCCGAAAGCCCTTTCCGCGGTCCGTTACTGACTGGCTGGTAGCATCCTGATTGAAGTCGACGATCGTTACAGGGTTGGAAGCCGTTGCTGCCATTATCTTATCCTTGATAACGGGGAACATCTTCTGGGCAGCAAGCCCTGCTGCAGCATAACTGTCTGTAGCTGCGGTGGCGTAGATAGCCCCCTTGGGAGCATTCGGAACACCGGAGTCAAAACCTATTATTGGAATATGTCTCCGTACAGCTTCATTGAGCTGGTCCATGACCGAGTTTGTATCCAGGGCTGCCAGGCAGATGGCTGAGGGATTCTTAGCCATTGCGTTGACGAGCATCTGTACCTGAGGCTGAATGTCGGCTTCGGTAGGCGGGCCCTCGAAAGTCATTTCGATATTGTATTTCTCAGCAGCAGCTTTTGCTCCTTTCATAACCGTCTGCCAGAACTGATGCTGGAAACCCTTCGAAATCATGGGAATAAAAATCTTGCTGTTTGAGGCACCCGCACCTTTAGCGCCCTCCTCTTTTTTCCCGTTGGCGAACACGGGGGACGCCAGTGCGATGAAGAAGATGGCTGTAACAAGCACCATTCCCATTTTTTTGAAACTACTCATATTAATCCTCCTGTAAAAGATTTGTTACGAGTTTAAAAACTCGTAATCAGGTAGTCCGGCTGATCTCTCCTCAGCCAGTGCAGCATTGAATACTGCTGCGTGTATGTTCCTGCAACTCTCACATAAACCATAAATAATTCAGCTACTGTTTTACTATAAAGCAAGACAGTAAACTAAAATTCCAACTCCTGCGCAATTATTGCCCTCTTTATATACTGCTCCCAATTGCCTGTTTAGGCTTTGTTTTTTCCTTGTTTCATTCAAATCATTCTTCGTTTTTATTAGAAGAAAGATTTTTCTTTTTGAGCATCTCCGCGAATTCAGCATCAGCTCTGCGCTCTTCCTCCCTGATC
This sequence comes from uncultured Spirochaetaceae bacterium, assembly GCA_964434925.1. GTDB lineage: Bacteria > Spirochaetota > Spirochaetia > B11-G9 > B11-G9 > S145-15. Next base: position 1,237 of record CAYSXD010000134.1, on the reverse strand, counting down.
CTGGTCTGCGCGGATTTTTCCTCAGCTTTCATTTTTGCGTATATGGTTCGCATCTCCTTCCGTGCTGCGGATACCCGTTTACTCAGTTCGGCTACCTTCTCCTGATCTCCTTCCGATTTGCTTTTCGTTAACGTGTGCTGCATCATGGCGATTTCTGCATTCATTTTTGCTCTGTACGTCTCGGCAGGTGTTTTGATGCGTACTTCGGATGCTTTCTTGTTGCGATACATATCGAGAAGAACGGCCCCAATAACAATAACACCCGTAAAAAAGGTCTGCCAGTGAGCCTGCAGATTGAGGGACGGCAAACCGGTCGAGAGTACTGACATGATGAACACACCAATGACCGTTCCCCAGATGGTACCTATTCCTCCCGAAAGGGATGTACCGCCTATAACCGCTGCGGCAATGGCATAGAGTTCAAAGCCCTGTCCCTGAGCGGGAAGCACAGTAGTGTAGATGGCAGCGTAGGAGATGCCCCCGATACCAGCAGTGGCACCCGCAATAATGTAGACCAGCATTTGCCACTTTTTGACATCAACTCCCGAGAGGCGGGCAGCCTCAATGTTGCTGCCAATGGCGTAGGTGTAACGGCCGAGCTTCGTGTTCGAAAGCATCAAGTGGCAGATTACTCCTATGCCAAGCAGAAGCAGTGCTCCTGTGGGAATCATGCCGCCGGAAGGGTTGAGGTAAAGAAAAATACTTTTGAACCAGCCGCCGGCATGACCGCGTATTGGAAAGGTGGCACTCTGTACGTTGGAAACGATGGACCCTACACCCATGGAAATCATCATGGTACCGAGTGTGACGATAAAAGGCGGCATTTTGAGCCGTGAGACAAGGAAGCCGTTGAACGTTCCGAAAGCAATCCCCACAAGGATGATGATGAGGAGTGAGGGTACCATGGGAACACCGTGCTTGAGCGCGACACCCCCTATGAGAGTTGATGCCATCATAACCGTGCCAACGGAAAGGTCGATGCCTCCTGAAATAATGACAAAGGTTTCACCCATGGCTATAAAGCCGATATAAAATGCGGCGTCAATAATGTTGACCAGGGTTGGATAAGAAAAATAATTCCGGCCGAAAATACCGAAAAATACATAGAGGATGAGTAATGCAGCCGGGGCCAGAATGTACTTAAGCCCCCGTTCCCTGAACTGCTGCATACGGCTGATGCTGATATTCTCATTTCTCATACTGTTCAACTCCCTGCAAGGACAACTTGTCGCCCCAT
>CAYSXD010000133.1:0-6592 GCA_964434925.1 uncultured Spirochaetaceae bacterium | reverse complement strand
AAATGCCGGGGCTGTCATTAAAGATGATGAAATAGTTATTTCCGTTACGGCGAAATAGGATTTTTTTTGGACCTTAGTTTCCCTTATTTTGATGAGAATACTATTTTTAAGTTTCCTTCTGCCGCACAGGCAAGTGAAGAGGGTATTGTAGCAATGGGAGGAAATCTGTCACCCGGTATGCTGCTTTCGGCCTACCGGCAGAGTATATTCCCCTGGTATTCCGAAGGGGAGCCAATTCTCTGGTGGAGCCCCGATCCTCGGCTTGTGCTTTTTCCTGAGAAACTCCATATTTCACATTCAATGATCCGCTTTTTTAAACAAAATCACTTTTCCTATACAGTTGATCAGGAGTTTGAACAGGTAATGCGTTTGTGTGGAGCAGTTGTACGGAAAGGCCAGGATGCCACCTGGATAACTGAGAATATGATAGAAGGGTATACGGCGCTCTACAGACTCGGGTTTGCCCATTCCGTGGAGGTGTGGCTGGATGGTGACCTTGCGGGAGGATTATACGGACTTTCACTTGGGTCGGTATTTTTTGGTGAATCGATGTTTTCGAAGGTTTCCAATGCTTCAAAAGCAGGATATATCCTCTTTTCAAAGGCTTTGACCAGGCTTGCATTCAGCCTTATAGACTGCCAGGTGTATACTCCCCATCTTGTTTCTCTCGGTGCAGAGGAAATATCCAGGCAGAACTATATCTCGCTGCTTGACAAAGGACTGGAATTCCCTGCACAAAGAGGAAACTGGAGTAATCTTATGGATTTGGCGCGTGAGAGAAACATCCTGATAACATAGGAGGGAGTCTTTTTATGTATAAAACACGAAGGAAGGGAATTGTTCAAATAATAACGGGAGCTGCACTTATAGCTTATTCCGGTTTTTTTACCACCCCTTTTATTACATTGGGAATGATGGGAAGATCCGGAGGCCGGTCATTCTGGAATCTGGTTCTTCTGGGAGGTGGAATTATCTTTCTGGCAAAAGGTGTTTCTCTTCTTATTGCGGACTATTCGCGGCATAGAAAAAGGAAAGATAATCCGAAGCAGCAGATAATTAAGCAGGAGAACATTATTTTACGTCTTGCGCGGGATAATAATGGCAGTATAACGGTAGCAACAGCTTCGCTGGCTCTTGAGAAATCCCTTGATGAAACGGAACAGCTGCTGAATAAGCTGGTAACAAAGGGGCATGCAGCCATGGAAGTTAGTGATGAAGGAATAATACATTACATTTTTTCAGATTTTATTCAACGATAAAGTATGACAGATCTTTCTTTACAGTAAGCGGGTTCCTCTTTTTAGCATTTATACTGCTAAGCTATAAGGCAGTTTAGTAGGAGAAGTCACTTTCACCAATAAACTCGCGCAGTATCGACTGGGCGGGGACGTATCGCGGTGGTATTGTAGAAAAATTACTTAAAAATGCCTGCAGGCGACGTGCTTCCGTATACACATCATCATTCGGTTTTACTGTTTTTAGAAGAGGTTCTGCAAAAATCTTCAGTACTGCAAGTTCATAATCCAGGGCGGAATTAAATGCGGAATCCGCCTGGTCCTGAAAAGGGAATATGTTTTTATCTTCCCCCCGTCGCACAGACGGCCACATGCGCAGTGTATCCCCCGCACTGTTGCCTCTGAACTGGTGGTCCCGGACCATTCTTCTTATAAGACGGTTGTCAGTGGTTGGTATCCTGTTGTGATTATCCAGATTCAGCTGGGTAAGGGCAGATATATATATTTTATACTTTGTGCTATCTGGTATTTGAGGGGTCAGACCTGGGTTAAGGCCATGAATACCTTCAAGTATAAGGATATTACGTTTAAACATTTTTAACACCCGTCCTGTATCCTTCGGACGTCCAATTTTAAAGTTGAAGACAGGAGTTTCCACTTCTTTTCCGGCGAAAAGGTCCAGGAGGTGATGATTCAGCTGTTCAATATCCAGAGCCTCAAGTGCCTCAAAATTGGGATTACCTTCACTGTCACGGGGAGTTTTGTCATTAGGGAGGTAGTAATCATCCAGAGAAATGCCAATAGGATTAAATCCCAGCACCTGAAGCTGGATTGAGAGTTTTTTGGAGAAAGTTGTTTTACCTGAAGATGAAGGCCCGGCAATAAGAATAACTTTTACTTCATGACGGTGTTTATATATATCATCCGCTATTTGAGAGATCTTTTTATTCTGCAGTGCTTCAGCAACCCTGATAAATGGTTTTATTTTTCTTTCTTCCGAGCGCATGTTTAATTTACCCACACAGTTAACATTAAGAATTTTCCCCCATGCTTTGTATTCCTTAAAGACATTAAAAAGAGTGGGAATGTTCCTGAAAGAAGAAAGTGTGTGCGGTGTATTGATGTTGGGATAACACAGTAAAAAGCCTGGTGCATAGTTGTGCAATAAAAAAGGGGGTACTTTTTCTGTGGATGGGAGCAGCGGTTCGAAAGAAAGATCAATAAAGTCTCCACAGATATAGATAGGAATCTTCGGTTCGTTTCTGTATCTCAAAAGGAGGGCAGTTGCTTTTTGGTTTTCATTTTGGAAGAATTCAAGTGCCTCTGCATACGATATAACCCTACGATCAATAGAAAGAGCATTTCGAATGATCAAATTCATTTGTGTGAATAGTTTATTAATATCCCCGTCTGAAATTTCAGCTTCACTTTCATAATAATAGTAGTAACTGTCTCCCATGGAGTGTCCGATAACCAACAGGCGTTCGGGAAAGAGCTGTCTGGAGGCCATGGCAAGTATAAAGGAAAGGGTTTTCCTGGATATACGAATTCCCAGATATGATTCGGAAGTAACAGCTTTTAAGGTGGCATTAATTTCGACTTTAAAACTCAAACTGACAAGTTCATTATTTACAAGAGCAGCTACAGATGTTGAATTGTCACTCTGTGCGGTATCCTTAAATATTTTATGTATACGTGTGCCATAGGCGTATATCTTCCTGCTGCCATTTTCAAAAGTTACTGTTATATCTTTCATACACAAGCGTCCTTCGGTAAAGAATAAAGGAATTTTAGTATAAAATCTGATATTTGCATAGTATTTATTTTAATAATTTAATCCATTCACCGGGGCCGATGTATCTCGGTAGCGGTTTAATGAGAATATCCAGTTCCATCAATGAGGAGAGAGGGTCAGGCATTAATAAACTTTGGCACATCTCCTCAATGTCCTCTTTTTTTAGCTTTCCGGTATAATGCGGTTTATCAGTTACATGCATATAATCCTCTGTTAAAATAAGCTTAGCTGAACGGGTTCTTTTTTCTTTTTTATAGGCTGTGTAAGGGAATCGGAGCGTAGATGATCAGTTTCCAGCGACCGTACGGAATGAGAAGGTTCAGGTTTTAATAAAGTGTGAGTACCGGTAATTTCATCCCGTAGTATATGAAAGATTTCAAAAGGATTGCTGCCTGATTTATCAGAAATAATAGCGGGAAAATATATACTGCACTCCTGATGCAACCGGGTAATCAGATTTGAAAAACCATCGAAGAAAGCTTTGTCCTGCTTTTCGATTTGCTCTCCGATAAGTGCACTGTCAATCTGTTCTGAAATTACCTTTACATACGCGGCAGCTTCGAGTCTGGTTGTATCACCCTGTTTTAGGCGGGCTGTTAAACTCTGAATCCAGAAAAGCACGCTGATATCCGGTTCAATTACCGCGAAAGCATGTGCGAAAAGTTGTAACCCCCGAGCCTGTCCGAAAATTGTTTTATAGTTTTGCATAAGAAAAGCCTGGCTGAAATCTTTATCAGATGCTTCTATTATGCTCCAGAGTGCGAGTTTTTCTGCTCCTTCCGGGTTTCTTCTTTTAACGTCCCGTACAAGGAGTACAACGGTTTCACTAAACAAATCTTCCATATCATTGGATAGTGCGTCTGTAAGTAACTCCCGGGTATCAGAAAATATAGATCTGTCTTTTTGAATAAGATCCAGAAAATTTTTCAGGGATCTATTTATCGAATCCAAAGGTTTTATACCGGCCAGATAAAGCAGTACCGGTATTAATTTTTCCGGAGGTGCATCCTTTTCAATAGTGTTTAAGAACCCCTCCATCCTTTCATAGTTTCTGTCATAGAAGGATTTAACTGCCAGAGTAAGATACTTCCAGGAGGCAAAAACCGAATCCTTGTTAATTGTACCAAGTCGTATCAGTGCTTCCGTATTTTCCATGCCATTGGTTACAGACTCAAAGGCGTCAATAATTATCTGAGCTTCCTTTCTGAGGGGAGCGTCATCCGCAAGAATTGATGATTTATCCAGTACTCCCGGATCATCTATCTTTGTGACAAGTTCTTTTCTGTATCGGGAATGATTCTTCGAGGACGGATCATTGTTTATGTAATTTCGTATGCAAAGGCAATTCTCTTTCATAGTTGATGAGATACAAAACTATATGAATAAGTCATTGATGTCAACGAAAACCAATAAAATACTTTCAAAGGTATGTGAAATATTTTAGGAAAATAATGATTTTAATTCAGATATTTCTTTTTTACTCATTGATCGCACAATCTGTAAATCTTCATCACTATTAATCTGGAGAATAGGTTTGTGGGCGTACGGAACTCCGTTCTCATCGGTAATCAACTTTAGAGTTGGGCTTTTAGGAGCTTTCATATTTGTTTTTATAACAATTCCTTTCACCCTGTTGGTAAGAATAACATACGTTCCAACCGGATAAACAGAGAGAATGTAAACAAGCGCCCGTAGAATTATTTCATCATATTTTTTCCCTTTTCCCTTTAAAAGGTCCATAATTCCGTTGTGCCCGTCTTTTTCCTGCCGGTACTCCCTTTTTGAGGTTGCGGCACAAAAAGCCGAAGAAACTGCTATTATTTTACCATAGAGAGATATTTTACTGCCATCTACTTTCTGGGGGTAACCTGTCCCGTCAATATGTTCATGATGCTCCAGAACGGCAAGATAAATCGGAGAAGGATACTCGGCTTTTTTCAATGCTTTGTATGTTATGACAGGATGTGTTCGTATCATCTGTCTTTCTCTGTCTGAAAGAATTCGGTTGTTTCTATATATATTGGGAGGGAGCAGCAGCATTCCCAATTCATGGAGAAGCGATCCGATACCAAGTTCTATAAGTTTGTGGGGAGGAAGCTTAATAAATTCTCCAATTGCCAGAGCAAGAATTGTTGTTTTTACCGAATGAACAGCAAGATAGAGGTCAGGGTCTTTACCTGCCAGGTCCTCCGAAGGAAGAGAAAGCAGTAATGTCCGATGTTCACGAATCTGTGATAGTATTTCCTTGACTTTCTCAGAAAGAGAATTAATGGGGAGTACATTAATCTGAATAAACTGATTAAAATATGTATCAAGAAACTCGACACATGAATCAAAAAATTCACTGACGGCTTTTTCCTCTTCCTGCTCTTTAATTGATTTGTCAAGGAGTGAGATCCCTCCCTTTCCGGCAATCCCTCCATTTACCGGAGGGGCCTCCTGAGGTGTCCCGTCTGAGAAAACAACTTTATATTTCCATTTGCTAAGTAACGATTTGAGTTCCCGGGTTACTTCTATATCAGGAGAGAGAAGAATGTATTTATCATCAAGGTAAACCGGCTCATTGATAAACTTACCTTCCGGAAGGCTTTCAATTGAAATTTTATTCATTTGTACACCGTTGACCCCTTATGCTGAATTAAGTACACTCTATCTACATTATAGGAGAAAATCACTTGAAATTTAAGATAATTTTTATTTTATTCAACATTGTCGTCCTTTTTTCCCTTTTAATTATCACAATTATGCCGATTTTTATGCTTGGAGCCGAATATAGTTCATTTTTCTGGTCGGAAAGCTGGTATTTTATTCTTGCGTTTCTCATTGTAATTGGGATTATTGATGTATACTTTCTTTATAACTGGAAAATTTTTCATTTTCTCGAAGAGGAACGATGGCAGGATCTGAGTGAGTACCTTGAAGGCAGATTAAAACCGGGCCGAATTCTCCCCGGATATATTGTAAGAATTATGATTAACGCTTATATGATGAATGGAAATTTAAAAGGAATTGAGACGTTGGGAGAATTGATAAAAGAGAAAAAGCCTGCGCTTTTTCGAAAACTTCTGATTCCCTTTAGTATTCCAGTTATTCTTAAAAGTAATCCGGAACATATGGTAAAATATTTTAAACCTTTCTACAGATCAGAACGGGTGAAAGAACATCAGTGGGTTGCCTATCTGTACGGGTTCTCTCTTCTTCTTCAAAAAAAAGGTGATGAAGCCCGTGTCCCTTTAACCGAACTCTGCCGGCAAAAGACTCCGCCGGTTCTTAAACTGCTTACACTGTACAGCCTCTCTCTTATCCGTAATGATGTAGGGGAAGAGGATGATTGTTTTGAGAAATTTAAATCCGGACTGCTTAATGAGTATACTTCTGAGACATTTAAAATTGAAATAGAGAAAAACAGATCGAATGTTGTTGTTACCGTTCTCTCAAAGTTTTGTAAAGACGCGGTACAATGGTTATTTGAAGGTAAAATAAAAGAAAATAAGGAATAGTAATGGAAGTACGAGTACGATATGCTCCTTCTCCCACGGGGCTTCAGCATATAGGGGGGATA
>CAYSXD010000132.1:0-6593 GCA_964434925.1 uncultured Spirochaetaceae bacterium | reverse complement strand
TCAGCGTTGTAGCCGAGTGCAGTAATTTCCTCCGGTGATTTTTCCAGTTCCGCAAAAGGAGCAATTTCTGTACGGGCTTGCTCAAAGCCGGGGTTATGTACATCAAGGAGGAGGGTACTGTCCCCCTGAACAATTAATGGTTTTGACTCAGTATTATTTTGCATGGCCTTGCATCATACTCTTAACAGAGATGACATTCAAGTATGGAGAAAAAAATGTTCTTTAAAAATAAATCCGGACGAGGTAGAATAGGGAAGGGGAGAATTATGAAAGACGTAATTATTGTTGCGAACAGTGCGGATAACCCGGTGGCTGAGGATGTTGCACATTATCTCAGACAATACGAGGACTATCAGGACCTGATTTCATTAAAAAGTTTCCTTAATTCTGAATTCTGCCCGCGATTTATCCCCGATTCGGTGAATAGTAAAAAAGCGATAGGTGAAAAACTAACCGGCAAGATAGTTATCCTTGTAAGCACAAATCAGGGTGTTCTCTCACGGAATGATCTGGCGATGAGAAATTTTCTTATTGCACGGGCAGCCAGGGATAACGGTGCTAAACGGGTTATCCTGGTAGAACCGGATCTTTACTATAGTGCACAGGATAGAGGCCCCCGGAAGGGTCAGGGGGTAACTGATAATGAACGGACAATTAAAGATTTTAAAAAATTTGACGGGCAGCCTTTTTCTGCGCGACTTTATGCCGATCTTTTGAAAAGTGCTGGAGTTGATGAAGTTGTTACCGTTCATAACCACTCGCGTTCCGTTCAGAACATCTTCATGGATAGATTCTTTGGTCATTTTCACAATATGAACCCTGCCGATCTCTATGCTGAGTATTTAACGAATTCGGATGTAGTTAGAAATAATCATCTTATTCTGTGCGCACCGGATAAAGGGGCCCTTGAATTTGTTAAGCAGGTAAAAAAAGAAATTGGCAGAGAGGATCTTCCAATGATTTGCATGGATAAAGAGCGAAAGGGGGAAAGGGAGGTTAAAATACATCTTGCCCCTACTTCTGACAGAAAACTTTCGGAAATTGAAGGGGAGGATATTGCTGTTATTGATGACATGGTAAGGACAGGAAATACTATTATTGAGACATGCCATCTGCTTCGGTCTGCCAATCCGGAACGTATAGTTTTTATTGTTACCCATTTCTATTCAAGCAGAGACTGCAGAATTATTCTTAATGAACGTGTCCTGGATGAAATAATTACTACCACAACAATTCCAAGCATTTTAAACAGAGATGTGCAGGGACGACTGCGGCATAAGATGGTTGTTCTCTCTATTTCCAGATGGATAAGTAATTACCTTATTCATATAATTGACCCGAAAGCGGAAGGGCTTAAATCTCCTCTTTATTCTGAGGATATGTCCTCTAAAAATCCTCGATGGAAGGGCAGGGTAGGTCCACTGTTCTCGCAGGATTAACGAAACTTCCCGTACCGGGAAGAGAGATGAATCAGACTGTGTATAGTTCTTTTCGCCGGTCTTCGAAAATATTATTACGATCGGTAACCTGTTTATTAAGAGCTTCCAGAGGATTTATTTCAATAATACAGACAAGAATTCCAACCTTAACACCATAAATCTCCACCAGTTCAAAATTATTGCCGGGAATAAAGTAGTTTTTTTCATTGAAAAAGAGATGTGTTTTTCTGTATACGCTTTTTATCCCGGCTGGCCCAATCATTACAGCAGAATTATATATTCCCTCTTTTGTTTTTTCCGGTATACCCAGGACAAAAGTGGTTCCTGTTTTTTCGGCAACCAGTGAAAGGCCATCTGTCGTTGGGCCTGGAACCGTCTCGGCGAGATCCTCCAGTTATTCTCTGCTTGTAAAAAAATATCCGCTTATGACAAGTTCCGGCAGGACAATAAGATCAGCTTGTATATTTTTCAGAGCTGAAATTATTTTTTTCGGTTTTTTTTTGGATTTCCAAATTCAGGGTTAAACTGAAAATAACCAATTTTCATGCGTGCAATGCCTCCTGCTTTTTATGCATATTAATGAGAACAAGTGCGGCCATTGATTCAACAACAGGAACAATCCGCGGGCAGATGCATGGATCGTGTCTTCCTTCAGTACTGATGGATGTTTCATTTCCGGTTCTACTCACCGTCTGCTGCGGTCTACTAATGGAAGAAGTGGGTTTTACGGCAATTCTAAAAACAATATCTTCCCCTGTGGAAATACCTCCGAGTATACCTCCTGCGTTATTGGTAATAAATCCATTCGTGTTCATCCAATCGTTATGTTCACTCCCCTTCATATCAACACAGGCAAAACCCATCCCAAATTCTACAGCTTTAACAGCACCTATTGAGAGGACTGCTTTTCCCAGTTCAGCGTCAAGTTTGTCAAAAACAGGTTCTCCCCATCCTTCAGGTACTCCGGTAATAGTGCACTCAACAATACCGCCGGAACTGTCGCCGGCTTCCGCAAGTTTCTTTATACGTTCAATCATAGATGAGGCCGCTACACTGTCACAGGCTCTCATAGGGTTCTTTTCAATAATTGACAGGTCTTTATCCCTGCACTGGATGCCTGCTGCTCTCGTTGTATAGGCAGTTATTGTTATTCCTCTTTTAGCCAGGAGCTTTATTGCAATAGCTCCTGCGGCTACTCTGGCTGAAGTTTCTCTTCCTGATGCCCGCCCGCTTCCCCGGTGGTCCCGTATTCCGTATTTTTTCAGGTAGGTATAATCCGAATGGCCCGGTCTGAATAAGTTCGCAATTCCGATATAATCCTCACTCTGCTGATCTTCATTATAAAGGACCATAGCAAGAGGAGTTCCCGTTGTTTTTCCCTTGAAAATTCCGGATAAAATGTGAACGGTATCGGATTCTTTCCGCGATGTTGTGATTTCGGACTGCCCCGGTTTTCGGCGGTTTAATTGAAACTGAATATCAGTTTCCGAAAGTACAATTCCCGGGGTTACCCCGTCTACAATCACTCCAACTGCTTTCCCGTGGGATTCCCCGAAGGTTGTTATTTTAAATAAATCACCAAAAGTACTTCCTCCCATTATGACTTCTCCCGTATTTTGTCAAGAATTATTTCAGCAGCTTTATCCGGTTTCTCTGTGTACAGAGACACAATAATATCTGCCGCTAACCGGTATAAAAGTGTTCTTTTTATATACAGTGTATGAAAATGTGCTTCAGGGTTTTTTTTGTCAAGGAAGGATGGAACTCCTTCTTTTTGTATACGCTTCCAGAGGATAGATTCTTCAATTTCAAGATAAAGTTGAGTAGTATTACCCTTAAGTAACTGCATTGCCCCCCTGTTTTCTATTGTTCCTCCTCCCAGTGCCAGAACCCCGGATTTTTGTATTTTTGAAGAAAGTGATGAAAGAACTTCTGTTTCCAAATTTTGGAATACCGCTTTCCCCTTTTTGCGGTATATTTCACGGACCGTAATTCGTTTGCCCGGTGAAAAAATCCGTTCTATTTCATCATCAAGGTCAATAAAGGGAATATTCTTTTTCCCGGCAATAATCTTTCCTATTGTGGATTTGCCGCAGTGTTTCATTCCCATGAGTATAAGCATAAAAAAATAAAACTAGTACGTAATAGTGTATTTATCAAGGATATTTTGAAGCGGTTCGGGTTTCCCAACTTCATATCCCTGAAGATAATCGACGCCAATTTCATCAAGTAATTCAATAATTTCAGCATTTTTTACAAATTCAGCAATAGTTTTAAGACCAATAACCTGGCCCATACTGTTAATTGCCTGTACCATTGCACGGTTAATTGAATCTTCATCCATATCCCGGACAAATATACCATCAATTTTCAGGTAGTCTACCGGAAGATTTTTAAGATAATTAAAAGAAGAGAAACCGCTCCCGAAATCATCCAAAGAAAATGTGCATCCTTTACTTTTAAGTTTATGTATAAAATCAGTCGCAATCTGGAAGCTGCTTATTGCCGCAGTTTCAGTTATCTCAAAACAAATTGAGGAAGGTGATAGTTCAAATTCCTCAAACTTGTATATAATATAATCGTACGAATCTTCATCCGCCAGAAATTCAGGAGTAAGGTTAATACTGAACAGGTGTGGCTTGTTATCTTTTCCCAACACATCACTGATCATTTTGTGGCTTCGAAAAGCCTGATTAATAACCCAGCGGTCAATTGCCGGCATAAGATTATACCGCTCTGCGGAAGGTAAAAATTCAGATGGAGGAATAAATCCGCCATCACTCTTCAGACGAATAAGTATTTCCCCCTTTATAATTGCCTCCTCCTCTTTAAGCGGCCGGATAGGCTGGTAAAAAAGTTCAAACTGATCTTCCTTCAGGGCTTTTTTAAGGCGCGGGATCCATTCCATTTCATCCCGCCGTTTAACAAAAAGATTTTCTTCATTGTTATAGACAACGATATGTTTTCCACCTTCATCCTTTGCTATGTTGCATGATTCATCTGCCGCTGCAAGTATCCTCTGTGTATTTCCGGTAGATTCATTTATCATAACGAGCCCAATACTTGCAGAAATATTAAGGATCTCCTTTTTACGGGTTATTTTATTTTCTTTCAGTCGGGATTGAAGACGTTTGCCGATAAAAAGAGCCTGCTGTAGTTGGGCACCTTCAAGAAGTATCCCGAACTCATCACTTCCCAGGCGGGCACAGATATCACTGCTTCGAATAACACTATTTATTGTTTCCGTTGCCTTTAAAAGCATTTCGTCACCGGTTTTATGCCCATAAATATCATTAATTACTTTGAACTGGTCAAGATCAAGGTAAAGAAGTGCGTGTGTCTTATACCCCTGGGAAGCTTCGTCAACAAGTTCGGCTAATTTTATAGTAAACCCTTTTCTGTTTGCAAGACCGGTAAGCGCATCATGTGTTTCCTGGAAGGAAATCGTTGCTGAGAGCCGTTGTATCTGAGAAATATCTCTAAAAGCGACAACTTTTCCTTCAATATTTCCCAGTTTATCAATAATGGGAGAAAGGGATCCTTCAATATGAATGGGATTGTCATTTTTATCAGGAATAATACAGTTTTTATAAAAAAAAGTTTTTACTGTTTCACTCACAGCTGCCGGTGGTCCCATAGACTGATGTGTAGTGTTATCCAAAGGATTGAAAATATCTATAAGCGGAAGGTTCTTAACTTCGTTCTGGATTACTCCCAGTATTTTTTCAGCGTTTGGATTAAGAAAATCAATATTTCCCGCGTGATTGGTAGCAATTATTGCGTCTCCGATGCTCCGTAAAATAGCCGCGGACCAGCGTTCCTGACGTTTTACTTTTTCGTCAGTTTTGAATTTGAAAAGAGCCATCTCTATAGTTGTAAAAAGTTCGCGCTCCTTAAACGGTTTGAGAATAAAAGCGACCGGTTCCGCCTTTTTTGCCCGTTCGAGAGTATTATCGTCTGAGTAAGCAGTAAGAAAAATAATAGGTATATTGTATTTTTCATGTATAATAGTAGCAGTTTCAATACCGTCGAAACCGCTTGAAAGCATGATGTCCATAAGAATGATATCAGGTTTGTTTTTTTCTATTTCCTTTAACGCATCAATCCCGTTTGTTGTGATAACCGGTTTCGGATACCCGAATTTCTGCAATCGACTCTGTAAATCAAGTGCAATAATTCTTTCATCTTCAACAATAAATAGTTTTTCCTGCCGCATCAGATACTCCGTCACCAATAACTATAGCTTAAAAAGCTTGAGTAAAAAGAAACATTATAAAAAAGATGATTAAATGTTCTCTATATCCTATAATAGTGGGATGAATGAAGAAATACAAGTCATAAAAAAATTATTGGAATTTATTCAACAACCACTGACACTATCCTTTTGCAATGCACAGTATACGGGAAACGGCGGGAGTTTTCGATCACCCTGCGCTGATTAATGTCTTGAAAGAATTTTACAGGAGCAGAAGATAATGAAGTTTTTTAAAAATACACTTGACGCTATAGTTCTCTTAAAAAGAAAAGTTCCCCGAAAGGATGATTTTAGGGGAGATTACTTTCGGGATACAACTGCAATCATTCATTCCTATCCTTTCCGCCGTTTAAAACATAAAACGCAGGTTTTTTTCTCACCGAAAAACGATCACATCTGTACGAGGATTGAACATGTCATGCATGTTGCATCCATTGCCGCGACGGTATGCAAGGCTCTTGACCTGGATACCGACCTGGCCTGGGCAATAGGACTGGGGCATGACCTTGGCCATACGCCGTTCGGCCATGCGGGAGAGCAGATTATTAGGAAAATGAGACAGGGCAAAGGCGGTTTTAATCATGAACTCTACTCGCTGCGGGTTGTAGATCATCTTATTAACTATGGAAAGGGTCTGAATTTGACCTACGCGGTACGGGACGGCATTGTTACCCACTGCGGTGAGCGGTTTGAGCAGTCAATTACTCCCTGGCAGGTGGAAAAAAATCTTGGTGCAATAAGAGATTTGAACCAGTACCCGTCAACCTGGGAGGGAGCTGTTGTAAGAATGTCGGATAAAATTGCGTATCTGGGACGGGATATTGAAGACGCAATCCAGCTGAAAGTAATAACACGGGAAATGCTGCCTGATGAATGCCGGACGACACTTGGTGTGAGCA
>CAYSXD010000131.1:0-6645 GCA_964434925.1 uncultured Spirochaetaceae bacterium | reverse complement strand
AAGGGCGGGGTATTTTACCTTGCGTTCTCAGCACTCACTCGGAAACGGGACCAACGTATTGGTTCCACTTCTCTCACTCGTTTGAGAATAAGAACGCTTCACATTAGTTACTGAAATCGCATGGTGAGTGTTATAATGCTTAAACCTCTATCCAAAAGCTGATTTATATGAGCATCAAAGTAAATTTGCTGTTCACGGCAGGCTTCATCCATAAAAGAAAGGTAGTATAAACCGAGATCCGAACTAAACTGTTCTTCGGACTCCTCCTGATAGTAATCAAGAAGTGATTTCTTTCTAATGTCGACTGATTTCTTATCATCAATATCCTGCTTTAACTTTTGGTACTCCTGATCTTTATTAAATATTACTACCTGAAATTTATTATCCGTTCCCATTGAGGTCCGCGAACTATGAATAACCCAGGATAGTGTTAAAAATTCCTGGTTCTTACTTAAATATTTGAGTAATTCGGTACGAACAAGCTCATTCGAAAGGATCTTATTAAAATCCACTTTATCTTTATAGATACGGCTTGAAAGTTGTTTCAATTGACTGAGTTCGGCATTAATTGAGAATTCCATTATCATGAGAGAGAGATATTCAGCAATTTTTGCTTTTCCCATGTACGTAGTAAGACTCTGTGTGACACTGACCATTAGCAGTTGGTAATCATCATACTCTTCAGATACAGAAAGAACATACCAGACAAATGCATCCATGTTTTCAAGGTATTTAAACCCCAGCATTTTCAGTTTTTCTCTGTCTTCACCTGATTCAGGAGATTCTTTAAGCAAAACCATTGCTTTATCTACCAGCATTTCTTTATACCGCTTAATCTTGTCACTGAGGCCGATTGTTAGTTTTCCGTTTTCATCAAATCTTTTTACAGTTGTCTCATCCAGCACCCGTTTTGGATTAGCTCTGTTCCAATGAGCAACAAATGTCGTTTTAAGAATACGGGATATCATACAACTATTGAAGCGTTTATAAAGAATACCGTAAAAAACAAGTTTTGAAGTATCCATTATTTCACTGCGTTTTGCTGTAAATGCAGTTCGAACAACCTCAATTTTTGAAATATAATCAGCGACAACCAAACGCTGTATTGATGCTGCAGTATACTGTCCAAGGCTGATGCCATACCCGACTGTATTATCCGCCAGGTATTGTTTCTCAAGCTTCTTATTATGAGTACGGAAAAACAGGATTCCATCATCTGTTAATGTTATACGTAAAGGTAAATTTATCTGAGGATTTTTTTTCCCTTCCATCTGTACCTTTCCCGATTGCAAAGGAGATTATTTGTCTAGTTCTAAACCGTATTTCTTTTGTCCAAAATTCTTATATACAGCTATACAATTCTTTTTATTATTAAAAACAACACCACCATCCCAATATTCCAGAGTGGCAAAAAGTGCGTTACCACCATCATTCTCATCACTTTCCTCGGTACGAAAAGCAAAATATTTCTCCATTTCCTCAAAATTCTGACTGGCAAAACACTCATTCCTTTTCCGGTTGAATTCATTCCATTCTTCCAGCTTTTGGAATCCCCTTCCCTCATCCTCAACAATAACCTGCGCGTGATCTATACTAAAATCTGCCCAAATCCGAACTTTCTTATTAATATCGTTTTTATTACCATGACGTACTGCATTCTTAATAAGTTCACTAATCTGCTGCTCAAGAAGGTTAATTTCTTTTATCTCAGGAGGAGCTTTCTGAACAATAAGCATTGAAAAAAAACGAACCTGACGGATATCCGAAGGGAACTCTTTAAAGAACAGCCCTTCTTTCTGAAGTAATGTATGATTATCATCAATAACTATGTTTTTTGTTGCTTCCATAATCTCAATTTTCCTTCTCTATTTTTTTCAGTTTACCAGCTGCGAAACCGCTTCTTTAAGTGTAGGGACAATCGGGAAATAACTGCTCAGCTTGGTAAGGCGAATAACTTTTTCAACAGAACCATGAACATGAACTATCTTTAATCTATTACCGGCCTTTTTAATAGTACTGTATATATGAATAAGAACACCTATTCCGCTACTATCAATATAATCAACTTTTGCCAGATCAAGAACATAAAGTTTGATATTCTTAGCAATCATTTTTGCCACAACATCCTTCAGCTCAAAAGAACTGTATAAATCCATGTCTCCAATCACTTCAATAATATATACAGAAGAATATTTCTTTAATTTAATTTCCATTGACTAACCCGTCTCTCCTGATTTTTATAAACATGTCATTATTCCGCCAAATTTATTTACTAAAACAAAACCTTCTCTTAGAAGGTAGTAGCTTTTTATTATCAAACCACTGTTATATAAAACCTATCACTATATCAATCTCCCGTCAAGTAGAGATTTTAGAGCATTTTACCCTTCTTTGCCTACTATTTTTTCCAGTCCCTTGACCAGAGCCTTTTTAGGAATTACACTTGTAAAAAGGATAATATTATGAAAAAATTTCTTATTGCGGTAGTTCTGTTCTCATCGATTTTTACCCTTTACGCGGAAAGTACTATTAATTTTGACATGACTCTGGAAAAATTGGCTACTCTTATTTCAGAAGGGAAAGGCAGTACCATTAACCCTGACCAGTTCCTTATTATAGAAGGAACTGTTTCTGCCAGAGAGGTACTTAACTCTGATAAGAATGATTACTCAGCTATTCTTGATATCAGTTCCGGAAGATGGGAAGGCACGGAAAAAATTTTAATTTTTCACTGTTATGTACAGCTTAAAGGCAGCAAATTTGCAGGAACGATCCCTGTCAGACGTTCCAGGAAACCTAATCCAAAAGAAATTTCACTTAATTCACGTATTCTTATTCTCGGTAAATACATAGGATACAGGGAAGATGAGAAAGGAAATAAATATCCGGTGGTCAGAGGACTCAAAATCAGAAAATAAATATCTTTTCCAAAAAAAAACGGCTAACAGGCAAAAAACAAGTCAGCCGTTAAATAGACGAGAGAGATTTATTCTCTTGCTATGAGCATGGTTTTTCGTTCCAGTCGTAAGTTCATATCTTTTGTTTCAAGATTATCATGATCTTTTACTACCTGAAGACGCACAAAATCCCCTTCAAATTTTAATGTAATAAGCACATCTATATCACTAATTCGTCCAGCCAGGTCCCCAGGAACACCGTCGGGAAGGAAGGGAGGATCCTCGCCTTTTAAAGAGGCACTGAACCATACTTCCAGTTTTGAAGTATGTGCAAACTCTTTAATTTTACTGATGTCCTCTTCAGGAGCCGCTGACAGGTTATATCCATCAAAAATAACAGAGTCCGCAGAAAAATTACCATCCTGAATCATCGCCTGTAGGCTGGAAAGTACCTGGTCGATTGGAGTACCATCCTGACTAAAATTCATAATTACTCTGTTTTTTATTATTTCATCATGAATATCCACCGCGTTTTCCAGGTTACGTTTTTTTGCTATCTCTTTAAAGATATCTTCATACCAGTTAATAATGTGGTCAACTTTCTGGGAAAATGAAACATGGATAACACGTCTGTCCCGGAATAATTTATCAGTTGCAATATGGACAAGACATGCCGTTTTCCCAACTCCTTTCTTTGATGCAACAACACCAATATTACCTTTTCCAACTCCGCCATTAATAGTCTTCTCAAATACCCTTAAAGGGCTTCTTTTATTTAATTCAGTTTTTACCATCTATATCTCCATTAAAATATCTCTATGATTCTTTCTTTTTCTTTTTTTCCTGATATTCTTTAATGAGCTCTTCAGAAATGCTCCGGGGAACTTTGCCATACCTGAGAAACTCCATGGTAAATTCAGCTTTACCCTGTGTCAAAGACCGTAAAACCGTGGAATATCCAAACATTTCACTGAGAGGGACCTCTGCCTCCACAGTAGAAAAAGCTCCTTCGTCTACAGAAGCAATAATTATACCACGCCGCTGATTGATGCTCCCAAAAATATTCCCCTGAAACTCTGTGGGGCCTTCGACTGAAACCTTCATAAGCGGTTCAAGAATAATTGGTTTAGCCCTGCTGTACGCATCTTTAAAAGCACCAATAGCAGCCTGTTGAAATGCCATATCCGATGAATCCACCGGATGAGACTGCCCATCGTTTATAGTGACTTTAATCCCGACAATAGGAAACCCTATGAGAGATCCTTTTACAAGAGCTGATTTAAAGCCCTTGTCACAGGCCGGTATGTATTCTGTCGGAATCGCCCCGCCCTTTATCGCATTGACAAAATCGTAATCACCTTCCGTAAGAGGTTCCATAAATCCGGCAATGCGTCCGTACTGTCCTGACCCTCCTGTTTGCTTTTTATGAGTGTAATTAAAATCAGATTGTTTACTGATTGCTTCACGATAGGCAACCTGCGGCCTCCCGACCTCGACTTCCGCGCCGTATTCACGCTTCATCCTCTCGATGTAAACTTCAAGATGAAGCTCCCCCATTCCCTGAACAATTGTCTGGTTTGACTCAGGGTCAACAAAGGTTCGGAAGGTTGGGTCCTCTTTGGTAAATCTGTTAAGAGCTTTACCCATGTTATCAGCTCCGGCTTTATCTTTTGGATTGATTGCAAGACTGATAACCGGTGCGGGAACAAACATGCTGGTCATGGAATAATTTAACCCGGTCGCATTAAAGGTATCACCTGATGCACAGTCAATACCAAATAGGGCAGTGATATCTCCGCAGTTTGCTTCGGTAATGTCTTCCATGTGATCAGAATGCATTTTAATAAGACGACCAACTTTAAATTTCTTTCTGCTCCGTGTATTATACAGTTCATCACCCTTTTTTATTTTACCCTGATAAACACGGATATAGGTCAACTGACCATATTGGCCGTCTTCCAGCTTAAAAGCAAGGGCAACCGTTGGCTTTGTTTCATCGGATTCAAGAATAATTTCTTTTTCATCATGGTCCAGATCAAGAGCAATATTTTTTACTTCTGTGGGATTGGGAAGATACTGAACAACCGCATCAAGAAGTGTTTGCACTCCCTTATTCTTGTAAGCAGATCCCACACAAACAGGAGTAAGATCCTGGGCGAGTGTACCTGTGCGAATAGCGCTATTAATAAGCTCCTCTGTAACTTTTTCTTCCATTATTGCTTCCATCAGTTCATCAGAAAACATGGAAACAGCATCAAGCATCTCTTCCCGCTTCTCTTCAGCCTCAGCTTTCAGCTTTTCGGGAATATCAGTTATTTCAATATCATCGCCCTGGGGGCCCCTGAAATAAACAGCTTTCATGGTAACAAGATCAACAACTCCCTCATGCTTATCTTCAAGTCCAATGGGTATCTGGATCATAACCGCATTATGTCCAAGTTTTTCTATTAATTGGTCTTTTACTTTATAGGGATTCGCACCCGTACGATCACATTTATTGATAAATGCCAGACGTGGAACATTGTACCGTTTCATTTGTCTGTCCACCGTTATTGATTGTGACTGCACACCGGCTACCGAGCATAAAACAAGTACAGCACCATCAAGAACCCGCAGTGCTCGCTCCACTTCTATGGTAAAATCAACGTGTCCGGGAGTATCAATAATATTTATATCATGCTCCTTCCAGGTAACATTTGTTGCCGCGGAAGCGATAGTTATTCCCCGTTCTTTCTCCAGCTCCATGGAGTCCATTGTAGCTCCAACCCCATCTTTTCCCCGTACTTCATGAATTGCATGAATTTTTTTACAATAATATAGAATCCGTTCAGTCAGTGTCGTTTTTCCTGAGTCAATGTGCGCACTGATACCAATATTCCTCATATTGGAAATATTTGTCTTCATAAAACCTAATACCTCTCATCCTATAATTAAGCCTTCAAAAAATGCTTGAAGACTCTTCGTTCTAATGTTATGATTGAATAGCAATAGAAAAGCAATATCGTGGGATTTAACCCGTTTACTATTCAGGCGGGAGTCTAGTATATTTCTTTAAAATATTCAATCCCGGAAGCATTATGAACACACTTTTTGTCGAAACAAGTGGTTGTTTCTCCCCACAGCCGGATAATGTATTTCTATACACAGACTCTTAAACCGGCAAGATATCCGGAATATTACGCTGATTTCCTGTATTTTGTTGAACTAAACTTCTTGTACACTACAATTCTGACTGAAATGTTGCTGCTCCGGAGACAATGTGGACGGATATGATTATACTTACTCAATAAATGAAAATATTTTGAGGATCTATGGATAAACTAACACAAGCAGGCATTGAACTGATGGAAACAGAGTCTCCGCAAGAAATGCTGGAAACACTTATGCATATATGCTTTATCAATACAGAGCCCGATCTTTGTGCTTATTATATATTTATAACAGAACAAAAAAAACCCATATTAAAACTTGACTCATATAAAGGATACAAACCCGAAATAACTATTCTTCATGCAGAAGAAGAAAGCATTATTTTCCTCCGTGAATCACAGGAATCAGTTTGTCTGCTTTCCAAAAAAGAAAGCCCTTTTTCCGGTATACTTTTAGATCCCTCCATGAGAGGAGGTTTTGCTGTTCCCCTCATACAAAAGAAGAGGAGTAGTGGCATATTCTATTTCAATTATCGGCAGCCCTACCGATTTACCTTTCAGTATATCACTTTTGTGGAAAATCTTATAAAAATAGCACT
>CAYSXD010000130.1:0-6840 GCA_964434925.1 uncultured Spirochaetaceae bacterium | reverse complement strand
ATCATTAGTAAAATATTTAAAGTAAATTTTAAAAAAGGAAACATTACGACAGGACTACTTGATAAATCGAACATCTGGCTGTTTGTTCATGCCTATCCATCTGTAAGTGTTTCAGATGGTACCAGTACACCATACGATGTCTACTGCCAATTACAGAATAAATCGGCTGCAGATAGTATGGGTGATTTTTCCGGAGTTACCATAACCACAAACGGGTATACATTTCCTGATACCTCTTCGAGCTCAAATTCCTGGGGCTCCTATGGTGATATCAGTCTTTCGGTATCCGATACTCTGACAGTGTATATTGCTTATCCCTCCTTCGGGTTGCCGAAGTTACAGGAATAGTTCCCCCTCACTTACTACTTTCGGCTTAAATCCTACTTTACCAGCTCCAAATACTATCAGTTCGTATAATTTGAGCTGGACTGCTGGAATCGGTGTTGATGGGTATTCACCGACTTATATGGCTTACCACAATGCCGATCAAACCGGTTTTATCAGAGGTATTGAATACTTTACTACAGGAACAAGCTACATCCTTAATGTAACAGATGGTACAGTATATCCTTATTTGAAAGTAGCGGTTTCTACTATTGATGAGACTCCATTCACTGATTTTTCAGATTCTTCTGCATTGAATATTGAAGGCACATTTATTCCGGAAATTAAAAATACCAATTGGCAGTCCGGGGTTTACTGTGGTTTTGGGTCTCTTCTCTGAGATCAGTTCACACGTCATTGACGTGACATCAGCTCAGCGTTGTTATTGTTTTTTCTCTTTTCATACCGTATTGAAAAAATTCAATATACGGGATACTCTAATCAGACAAACAATACTTATTATGAGGTTGCCAGCTGAAACTTACCGAATTGCACATACATCTAATGCAAATTGTCTTTTTGATTGTACTTATTGGTATAACCATACTCCTTCTCTCTCCTTTGCAAAAGACAATAGATTCACGGATAACTTCCTTCAAGGAACATTCCGTTGCTGTGTTGGAAAATAAACTTCATAGAAAAGTAACCTTTTCCTCAGTGTCTCCTTCCATATTCCTGTTTCTTGAATTGAGGGATGTGGTACTCACAAATCCGGATGATAATACCGAACAGATATACATTGGAAAAATAAGGATACACTACAGTATTGTTACCCTCCTGAAAGGTAATATAGCGAATGCGGTGAAAAGTATTACCCTTGTCAACTCTAAATTTTCATTTGACAAACAGAAGAATAATAACCTGTTTTTTCTTTTTGAATCTCTTGTAAACAACCCCGGGACAGGAAAAACAGAGATGACGAACTTATCTGTCATCGGGAAAAATATTACCATTACTCTTTCCTCATTTGATACTGGAATTACGTTGAAGCATGTGTTTTTTAATCTTAAGAATTTAAATTCCAAAATGCTGTACTCTATCAAAGGGACTTTGTACGGTAAAGTGCCGTCCTTATTTCATTCCGGGCCCGTTAAAATAACAAAACTTAAAACAAAGTTCAAATTATCCGGTACGGGATCTACAGATTTTTCATCATTCAACAATCGGTTGGCTTTAAAAAATCTTCAAACTGATCTTTTTTCCTTAAAATCACTTTCTCTTCAGGTTCAAAAAGCAAAAAATACCATTTCAATAAGAAAAATTGAGGATAGTTCACCTCTTGATCTGGAAATTCAATATAGATTGGACCTTAATCGCATTAATTTTTCCCTTCTGTCTGAAAATTTTACACCATCAACATACTTCTCTTCAAATATAAATTCCAAAAAATATGCCGATTATCTTTCGTCCTCATACACCATTTCACTTAGGGGAAGTTATGAACCGGACAGTGGGAATATCCGGTATAAGGGTACGGTAAAAGTATCGGGATCTCATTCTGCTCTCTCGAGGGGAAGGTATTCCCTCTTGGCCAAGCTCCACGGAACAGCTACATCAGTCCATTTTAATTATTTTACATTTCTGTCTTCCTATGGAAGTGTTTCTTATTTCGGGGACCTGGATTTTCCTTCACTGGAACCGGAGGGGACACTGCAGGTAAGAAAACTTACAATTAATAATTATACCGTTACAACAAATATATTATTTAAGAGAAAAAAATCAGGAGTAATGATAACCTCGGAAAAAACCAGCATTAATAATCTGATTCTTGAACATCTGAACGGTCTTTTTACCCGATATTCTTCAGGAATAGATTATTCTCTTTCAGTATCCATTTCCGATCAATTCCACAAAGATAATACTCTTTCTGTAGAAGGGAATGTGCAGTTAAAACCGTCTTTATCCCTTCAGATGAACATTCAAATGCAGAATGCTCCCCTTCGTCCACTCGTAAATCTTTTTACTTCCGATAAGCAATCATGGACAAAAAGTTTACAGACACTTTCTATCAAATCGAATACGTTTATAGATACGGATTTTAATACATTTTCTTTTTCTATAGTAAAAATAAAAATATCAGACAGTAAGAATAAAAATAATGTGATAGAGTTTAGTGCGTCAGGAAACAATGAAGGGTTAAATATAACAGGTATGCAAACCAAATGGGCAGGAGAAAATTTAACTGGAAATTTCAATCTTACCCGAAAAGGTGAAAATTTTTCCTTTGAGGGTAATACTCATCTGAATGCCTATCCGTTTAACTTCAAGTTTACGTTAAATCCTCATGGTATTTTTGGAACAGGTGATTACGGTTTTAATACCGCATTTCTTTTTTCCCCCTCCGGCTCTAATTTTATGTTGCATTGTGAAAATCTCCCTCTTCCCTTTCGGGGCAACGTAGCCACACTTACTCTGGATACAAGCGGATATTACTTTAACAATAAAAAATGGAAAATTCTGCTCAATACGGTAAGAATAAAAAATCTGCCTTTTCCTATTTCCGATAATAATACGGATTTATCAGGTGAAATTTCAAATAATTCAGCACAAATACACTTAAGTCAATATTCCGATGCTCTTTCAGATCTGCATGGTAATTGTTATTTTTCCTACAACATTCAAAAGCGTACTATAACCGGATCCCTGCAGGTGGAAGATAAGAATAATAAGGAAAATTACAAAGCATCTCTCACTTATAATAATAACAAACTACAGCTTTCTTCAATTATTACCGGAGCTCCAATTGAACGATTTACAAATACCAGATTAAGCGGCCTTGTATCCGGAAGTGTTGAAGTAAATGGAAAATTTCCATATCCTGATATAAAAGCATCTCTCCATGTGCAAAAAGGTCTGTTTTATTCAAATACATTTAATATTGACTCTGAATTTCAGATTGCAGATAAAGAAATTATTATAAAAAAGCTGAATGGGAAATACAATACTAATTATTTCCATGATAGTCTGGGTACTCTTAATTATAAAAATGGAAAATTCAAACTGTTAACAGCTATTTCCGGCGACATAGGAGGTCATAAGGTATCTTCAAATTTAACACTTGACGGACAGTTCCTGGTATCCGAAAAAGAGGGTGCTATACATATTAAAAACTTGTTGGAAAAGCCTTTTTCCTCCAAACTCACTTCCAGGGGAGCCCTGGTAGATTCCAGGAAAGCTGTTAACTGGGACATTACACTTAAAAAAGATGTAAATAAAACACTGCATTTTTTTGGAGGACCCCATGACAGTATTGCAGGTACTATGGAAGCTGATGGAAAATTTAATATCATCGCAAAAGATGGATTTCCAATACGAGGTATCTTTCAGGGCACTGTTGATGACGGAAAAATACAGGCTGTTTTTAAGAATCTGGAAATAGATCTAAAAGCAATAAACATTGTCAAAATAGCAGGATTTGCATTTACTTCAGGTACTGCCTATGGAGATGTTACCGTAACAGGTGATGCAAATGATCCGGATTTTTCGGGAAGACTTGAAGCAAAAGGTGCATCAGGAAAGGTGAGTTATCTGACAGACACAATAATGCCTTTCAATACAGCAATACTGTTTAAGGGAAAAAACATGCATGTACAGGCTGTTGAATTACATGCGGGTGATGCTGTAATCCAAACGGAGGCTGATTTTGTTTTTACACACTGGATACCGTCCGGATACGTCATTAAATTCAGAACTGATGGGAAAAACAGCCTTCATGTTCTATATAAACTGGGGTCTGCCGGACTGGATGTTGATGGTTTTGCAATGGGAACATTTTCCCTGAATGGAGATCCCGGTCATCTTAATATAAGTGGAAAGTTATACATTAATAATTGTATTATAGCACTCGGACAAAAAGAAAAGAGTTTTAAGAGCAATGTTGCCTCAACAACTTCTATTAATATAGACTTTACCACAGGCAGGAAGGTAGAGTTTTTATGGCCTTCAACAAATATTCCCATTCTAAAAGCATACGCAGACACAAATCAAAAATTACTCGTTCGTATGGATGGTGCCAATGACACCTATTCCATAAAAGGCATTATTAATGTTAAATATGGAGAAATATATTATTTCCAGAGAAATTTCTATATTAATACCGGTGCAATAATCTTTAACGAGACGGAAACATCATTTGATCCGTTACTGGATTTTAAAGCTCAAATTCGCGAGGTTGATTCAAAAGGAGAAGTTGTTAATGTATACATGATTCTTGACAAAACCCCACTGAGCAAATTCTCACCCAGATTTGAGTCAGACCCTCCGCTTTCTCCTGTTGAGATAATGTCAATGCTTGGGGCAAATGTTTATGCCCAGTTGGGTGGAGAGAAAATCGATATTTCATCAGCTCTCATGTTAACGGGAGACCTGGTCAGCCAGTTCAGTATAGTGAGGGGGTTTGAACAAAAAATTAAAGATATATTCAAACTTGATTTATTTTCGATACGAACACAGGTTATTCAAAATATAATAGTTGATCGTCTTTTAAATGAGTCATCAGGAACAAATAATTCTTCAGACTTATTTGGTAAGTATCTTGACAATACCACCTTATATCTGGGAAAGTATTTCGGAAATACATTGTTCCTTCAAACGATGATTCAGTTTGGCACTAACAGCCCTGTTTTGACAAATCAGAGTCCGGTGGAATCGTTACATGTCCAGAGCAAAGTAAGTCTTGAATGGAAAACACCATTGTTTCTTTTGAATTTTTCAATAGAACCGGATTTTTTAGACCCGGTTTCAAGTTTAAATAACACAAGCCTCGGCTTATCGTGGGGCTACTCATATTGATGAGGAGAGTATATGCGCAAAATTAGAGTATTGTTTTTATCACTTTTTATCCTGTTTTTTTCTCTTTCAGTCTATGCTGAAACCTGGTACATGAAAAAGCCCATTAAGGAAATTCGCTTTGAAGGTTTACATCATGTATCTCTATCCGATCTTTCAAATTTTAAAAACCAGTTTACAGGTAAACTCTATTCGGACAGTTTATTTAAAGATATGCAGAGTAAACTGTTTGCTCTTGATTATTTCAGGAAATTCAGAGCTGAAGCAGAACCCGGTGATAAAGACAAAAAAAGCGTTATTATTGTTTTTTCTGTGGAAGAAAAACCGATTATTGATGAGGTTAAAATAAAAGGGAACAAAAATGTATCTAAAAGCGATATCCTGGATGCAATCCTGTTAAAAAAAGATGATATCTTCAGTAAAACAAAGATGAGAGCTGATAATACCGCAATACATGATCTCTATATAGGGAAAGGATATCCGGATGTTACCGTAACGTCAGATACAGTGGAAAATAGCGACGAGAGGCTTGTTACTATAATTTTCACCATTAATGAAGGAAATCAAACCCGTGTTAAATCTATTTTATTCTCCGGAAATAATTTTGCTACCGATGCAACTTTAAAAGGACTGCTTGCAACAAAAGAAGAAAAGTTTCTTCGAAGCGGAGTATTTAAAAGCAACAAGCTTGAAAACGATAAAAAGGCCATTGTTACCTACTACGCGGACAGAGGATTTGTGGATGCAAAGGTGGTAGATATTAAGAAGGATTTGACTGAGAGTAAAAAAGGTAAAAACTATCTAACGTTGACCTTTTATATAGATGAAGGTCAGCAATGGTACTATGGAGGTATGACATTCAAAGGAAATACCTTATTTTCTGATAAGCTTCTACAATCAAAATCTCCCTTAAAAACAGGTGATATACTCAATAAGACAAAACTAACGGCCTATTATTCCAAAATAGCTGATATGTACTACAATGACGGATACATTTTTAACGACCTGAGTATGAAAGGGAAAAGGGACCCGAAAACAAAGACAATTTCCTACACTATAACAATAACAGAGAAAGAACGTGCTCATATTGAAAATATCATTATTAAGGGAAATGTGAAAACAAAGGACCATGTGATTTATCGTGAAATACCGCTTGTCCCCGGAGATGTTTTTAGTAAGGATAAGGTTATTGAAGGTATACAAAATTTGTATAATACCGGTTTGTTCTCTACAATTACTCCTGAAACACCCTTTGGAAGTGCGGAAGGGCTAATGGACCTGGTGATCAATGTTAAGGAAGCCAAAAATACTGATATCCAGTTCGGGATAACCTTTACCGGTGCAGCAGGGACATTTCCCGTTGTTGGTTTTCTTAAATGGAACGATAAAAATTTCAGGGGAGAAGGTCAAAACCTTAATATTGGAACAGAGCTATCAACAAACAAGCAGAATCTGACCTTTGGATTTAATGATAAGTGGATTTTAGGGAAGAGGTGGTCGGCCGGTGTTAATTTTTCTTTTGAACATCTTTTAAATCAGAATATAAAGCAGGATATTTTGCCTACACGTTTTTCTTCCGGTGATTATACTGCAGGAATTGCAGCCCCTGACCCATATAACACGAATGATGAATATCAGGATGCCATCAATGCCGGGGAAGCAATAGAC
>CAYSXD010000129.1:0-6951 GCA_964434925.1 uncultured Spirochaetaceae bacterium | reverse complement strand
CAGAGCATTATTATACCTGCCAAGACGCAGATATTCTCCCGCTCTGTTTCGAAGTGCTGTCGTATCGGACGAATCAACGGACAGAGCCTGGGAAAAACTGTCTATTGCCTTTTGGCTCTCTCCAAGCCGGATGTAATTATTCCCTATATTTGTATACATGAGGCCATGGTGATTTTTAAATTTTCCAATTCCTCTCTGATATGTGTCTATTGCCTGTTTGTACAGTTTCAGTTGTTCATAGGCAATACCGAGATATATATATGTTTTATAATTACCGGGATCATTTTTTAACGATGCTTCCAGAAACTGAACCGCCTTTTGAGGCTGATCATTTAAAAAATATTTTTCACCCTGTTGAAATAATGTGCTCCCGGCTATAGCAGGAGAAGCAAATAGAACAATAAAAAGGCATAAAATCCCAAATTCTTTATAAACTCTGATAGTCTCCTCCAAAAAGGTTTGACAGTTCTCCATTTTCTCATTAATCTTCCATTAGGAGAAGAGCATGCCCCTAATAGTTATTCTCATTTTAATCGTCGGCATTGTGCTGGGACTTATAACTTTTTTTATCATTAAGTCTCTGGTAAATCCGGGAAAGCTTTCAAATATTGATACCCTTCTCAAACAGGGAAAAGCTCCCGCGGCCACAAAAGCAGCAAAGCAGATTATTTCCAGAGAACCAAGAAATATTGAAGCACATTATCTTCTTGGACTTGCATACATTGCGGATAATAAACCGGAACTTGCCCTTTCCGAAATGAAAAGGGTAAACCAAATCAGCGACTTTGGAGGATACTGTACTGAAGCTTCATTTCGTTCCATAATGGGCGAACTTTTTGAAAAGTTTAATCAGCCGGAAGAAGCCCTTAAAGAGTATCTTCTGCTTATTAAGCAGGAACCGGCAGAAGCATCCCACTACCTAAAAGCAGGAAATTTATTCCTAACAAGAAATAAATCCGCAAAAGCATTACAGTACTACCGTAAAGCCATACAGTTGAATCCACGGTTGGGTCAGGCCCATTTTAAAGCAGGACATCTTTTATACCGTGGTAAAAAACATTTGGAGGCAAAAGAAGAATTCGAAAGAACTATAAAGTTTGAACCGGGAAATTATTCCGCCCATTTTTATCTTGGAAAAATTCTGAAAGAAGGGCATGAATACATACCTGCTCTTCTCTCCTTTGAAAAAGCAACCCGTGATCAGAATTTCAAAATCAAAGCCCTTGTTGAACGGGGTTCATGCTACATGCAGATGAAATCTTTTGATAAAGCAATTGTCGAACTTGAACGGGCAATCAAACTCTCGGCAAATGAAACCTCTCCCGAGACTCTTTATGGCCGTTATTTTCTGGCTTTCTGTCACGAACAGGAACGGGATATTGAAAAAGCTATTGAACAGTGGGAAATTATCTATACAAAGAAACCGGGTTTTAGAGATGTAGCGGAGAAACTCAGCCAATACCAGGAGCTTCGGAGCGATGATAAAATGAAAGACTTTCTGACATCGAATGACCTGGATTTTCAGGGAATTTGTAAAGCTATTACGGTCTCCTTAAATTTGAGCCCTAACGATATAAGCATGATTAAAAACGGGTGTCAGATTATTGCGGTGGAAGACAGCTCCAAATGGAGAGGAACGCGAAAACGACCGAAACTTATATGGTTTCTGCGGTTACCTGATAGTATAGGGGAATCAACGGTACGATCGCTTCATGAAAAGATGAAAACTCTCAGCGTAACAAGGGGTATTCTTATTATCAGTTCTAATTTTGCCCGAAGTGCTCATGAGTACGCGGAAAGCAGACCCATTGATCTGGTAAATAAGGATAAACTACAGGAGGTTTTTAAAAAAGTTGACCTTACCGCTCTTTCACAAACAACAAAGAAAGTCAGAGTTTAGAAAAAAGAGCTTAAAAGTTCTTTGCATTGCGGATCATATCGATCCGCTTATCTATTCTTCCGGAATTAAAAAAAGATATGGAGATATCGATCTTATTATAAGTGCGGGGGATCTTGATCTTAGTTATTACGGCTATATTGTCAGTTCACTCAATAAGCCTCTTCTTTTTGTTTTTGGTAATCATAATCTCTCACATATTGGAGATTTTAAATCTCAGTATAGATTATCCCCGGCAGAAAAGAATGCTTTGGGTATGATACCGGTATCTCATGGCGCAACGTATATTGGAGACAAAATCATACGTACACGAGGACTTCTTATTGGAGGTCTGGGAGGCAGTTATAAATACAATGGCGGTAAAAATCAATTCTCAGAAACAGGTATGTTGTTCAAAATACTCAAAATTTTACCAATGCTTATAATAAACCGTATTTTTAAAGGCCGCTGGCTGGATATCCTTGTTTCTCATGCTCCACCGTATGGAATTAATGATAAAAGTGACAGATGCCACCGGGGATTTAAGGTCTTTTTACTTTTTCTTAAACTATTTAAACCGCAATACCACCTTCATGGTCATATTCATCTGTATGACCGAAATGCTGAGCGTGTACAAATTTTCCGTAAAACAAAAATAATTAATGTATATGATAATTATATAGTGGAGGTTAACTGTTAATTATGTCCGACAACAATTCAATTTATTATAATCAAAAAGCCGGAGAGGATTTTAACAAGGCAAAATCCCGTGCCACCCTCTCAAGCCTGCTGCACGCATTAACACCTGAACGGCAGCATCTTCTCTCGCTCGAGGATGTAAAAAAACTCGTTAAACCCAAATCCGAATCATATATTGGCATGAAAGCCGTACCGGTAAAACTTATTGTCGGCAGCGAAGGGAGGTATAGAGATTTTACACAGGCATTTCTTCCTAAAAAAGAATTCAGCAGATCTCGATGGACAAACGTTGACAAAGCCCACCTTCAATCGGTTATTCTTCCCCCTATTAAGATTTATGAAATTGGAGGGACATACTTTGTCCGTGACGGTAATCATAGGGTATCAGTTGCAAAAATGCAGGGTGTCGCGTTTATTGACGCTGAAATTATCCGCCTCGATACCGAAATTAAACTCGAACCGGGATTAACTACCGAAAAATTAAAAAAGAAAGTTATTGCCTATGAAAAGGAACGTGTATTTTCCCAGACAAACCTTGGGAGCATCATCGACATGGAATCAATGGATTTTACCGCAACAGGACGCTTTATAGAAATACTCCGGCATATTCAGGGCCATAAATACTTTCTCAACGAGAAAAAGGATAAGGAAATCCCATTTTTAAAAGCGGCGGATTCCTGGTATCATACCGTTTACATGCCCATTACAAAGATTATTCATGAGGAAAAAATATTAAGCAGGTTTCCCGGACGTACCGAAGGTGATCTGTATATCTGGATGGTAAAACACTGGGATGAGCTGAAACAGCAACATGGAAATGATTTCCTGCTACGTGATGCTGTACTTGATTTCTCAGAATCATACGGAAGCAGTATTGGTAAAAGAATTACATTATTTTTGAAAAACCTTTTTCTGAACTGAAACAATATACCCGCTATTTGTAGACGCATCTTCAGTATAAAGATCAAAGACAGGTATATTTTCTTTTATTCCCTTTAGTGTTAATTTTACGGATAAAGTTCCCGGTGATACTTTTAAAATTTTCACAATTTTATTGCCGGCTGTTCTCAACTGTAAGTAATTCTCACTGAACGGAGATTGTATATTAAACGTATCATCTTTTTTTATGAGTAACGAGGGGAGTTTTTGACTGATATTTTCGGGAGGAACGTATATTTCTTTTTCATCACGTTCTCCTCCCGTGTCAATAACAATTATACGATAGGTCCCGGAGGGAAAAGATACGGAATCAGGCATACTGATTCTGTTTGAACCAATCCAGCGCTCTGTCCCGATTTTTTTTTCCGACCATGAGTCAGTATCGTATTTCCAGAATAGCTCAGCCTTATCCTGTATAATATAGAGTGATACAATGTCCTTAGGTCCGTCTTCATCTGAAACATTGACAAATACAGAAAGAAACGAATGGATAACTTTTTCTGATTTAACAATATAAATATATTTCCACTCTACCTGATGAACAACAGGAGGTTTACCGGAACAGGAAACAAAAACAAGACTCAAAAAGGCGTATAAATAAAGTAATTTGTTATCTGATTTGGTTTTCAAAACTAATAACCGGATTTGCGTAAGACTCCAGCACAATAGTCTTAACATCGGAAGGGAGTTTTTGGTATCTTTTCAAAAAATTTTGAGCTTCTCCTTTATCATACCGATTACTGTACTTCCCCGTCTCCTTAATTGTATCGTACGCTATATAATTTGATTGCCACAATCTATAACCAGTTTGTATCCTGTTGTCAATTGCGTCAGCAACTTCCTTCGGAGTGCTGAATTCACCTTCCAGAGGTGGAGAAAACGATAGATTGACATTCCCTTTGAACCCTTTCATACCTTTAGTAATATGTATGAGATCTTCAAACCGACGTTTGAATTTATTTCCTGATCTTCTTTTTCTATACAAGGACCACCCTTTCAGTTTATCCGTGGGGTCAAATTCATATGAAATGGAAACGGGAACAATAGAAAGTCTGTGTACAAAATCCGTTAACGAAAACTCCTTTCTTTTTGAAAGATAGATCATTTTTATAACAGCCGGATTTGTTGTATCAACACCATCCTTTGCCCTTCCCGCCCGCTGCGCTACCCAGACTGAATTACCCTGATCCAGAGTGGAAGAGATAAAATCAGACAACTTTTTTGATTCCCTGATCTGTTCACGCATGGTGAGATTACGTTTGACAATAAAACCATTATTGATTCGAATAAGATCACCAATAATAGTATTGAGAATCAGATTGTCTCCGAAGGCAATGAGAGGAATCCTGAAATTACTTTTCATTAAAACATGCACTATAAGTGCGGGATCGAGAACAATATCTCTGTGGTTGGATATAAAAACATACTGTTTTTCCGGATCAAGATAATCCAACCCTGTATAGGTAATACTGCTGGTCGTATTCTTAATAAGGTCTTTAACAACAACGCCTACTGAAATTTTTCTTTTAAAATCATCAGTCGTTTTTATACGTAAAAACCGTAAACGCATATACATACGTATATAAAATTCCGCAAAAGGCCTTAAAAACGCTGTGGTATGGGGTAACAGAGTTTTTACTATACCGGTTACCAGCCAATTACTCCTGACTAATTTTTTTAAAATACCTTGAAGCTCTTCATCATTATAGGGACGAATATCATCGAAATCCATTACGATATTCCAACTAAAGCCTTTATATACTGTGAGCGTTCATAGCTTTCCGGATGATCACTGCTCTTTTGAGAAAGCAACCCCCGAAAATCCGATAGATTTTTAAAATTCTTTTCCATCATCCAGTTTTCCATATACGTTTTAATCTCTTCAACGGTGTCCAGGCCTTCATTCATAAGAACAGAACAAAGTTGAACGGTGGAGGCGCCGGCAAGGAGCTGCTTAATAACACTGTTCCCATTATGGATCCCAGTTGCGGCGGAAAGATCAGCGTTTATCTCGCCAGCCATAAGAGCAATCCATTGTAAAGAAAGAAACATCTCCTCCGGTCTGCTTAAAAAACCGGCAGGTTTTAACTTCAAATTTTTTGTATCAATATCAATTCGATAAAACCGGTTAAGTAAAACAAGACCTTCAACTCCCTTCCGGCTGAGAGATTTTAAAAAATGAGCCATACCGGAAAAGTGATATCCAATTTTCAGCGCGACAGGAATTTTTATATGTTTTTTAACATCCAGTACCAAATCATAATATGCTTCTTCTATCATTGAACCTGACGTATCAGGATTGGAAGGAAGTATAAACACATTTAATTCAAGCGCGTCCGCGCCTACTTCGGCAAACCTTTCGGCATATTCAATCCAGTTTTTGGAGGTAATACAGTTAACACTTGGAATGACTGGTATGGAAACTGAAGATTTCGCCTTTTCAACCAGCTCAAGATACTCATTCATATAATAATCATGACTTGAAGAGGAAAACATATCATACGCGTCAGTATAAGCGTTAAAATCCATTTCTCCGATCATTCTTTCAGTATCAGAGGTAATCTGCTCCTCAAAAAGAGATTTCAAAACGACGGCCCCCGCACCGGCATCTTCGCACCGTTTAACGCCTTCCAGCGTAGATGTTAACGTTGAACTCGCCACAATTATAGGATTTGTCAGCTTTAAACCCATATATGTTGTTGAAAGATCTGCCATAATTACTCCTCTTGGAAATATAGTTGCAACTAATGTTATATCATATTTTACCGTTTATGTGCAGGCTAAAATTTAAAAAACCGGAGTATTTTACAACTCCGGTCCTTATTATAAAATCTTCTATTCTTTTATCCACCGTAATACGGGATGCTTGGCTGCCATGATTTCATCAATGCGTCTCACCGGAGTCAAAAGCGGGGCTTTGTGAAGTTCTTCCGGGCTGTTGACTGCCTTTTTGAAAATCTCCAGCATTACATCTACAAAGTGATCCAGTGTCTGTTTCGATTCTGTTTCAGTTGGTTCAATCATCATTGCTTCATGAACAATCAAAGGGAAATAGATTGTCATTGGATGCATTCCATAATCAAGAAGTGCTTTTGAAATATCAAGAGCGCTTATGCCATACTGCTCTTTCAAAACATCCGCGGATAGAACAAACTCATGCATACAGATAGTGTCATAAAAAAGATGATAGGTACTTTTTAACCGTTCTTTTAGGTAATTGGCATTTAGGACAGCCATTTCGGAGGCTTTCTGCAAGCCGTCACTTCCCATAGCAAGAATATACGCGTATGCCCTGACAATTACGGCTATGTTTCCGTAAAAACCTGAAATACGTCCAATTGTGTCAGGCCTGTCATAGGAGAATGAATACGATTCCCCTCTTTTTATTACATCCGGTGTTGGTAAATAGGGAATAAGGTTTTCACCGACAAGAACAG
>CAYSXD010000128.1:0-6962 GCA_964434925.1 uncultured Spirochaetaceae bacterium | reverse complement strand
TGGGAGAGCTCATTTATCTTATTATTATTGTTGAATTCCTGACAAGAGTATAAGCAGTGAATGTTCACGGGGGAAATATTTCAGATGCGGCAGAGAAGCTCTCCTGTCCGGTTGAAGATATTATCGATTTCAGCGCGAATATCAACCCCCTCGGATTCCCTTCATGGTTGAGGGAAGAGGTAGACAAAAATATTTCTTCACTTATTCACTATCCGGATATAAACCAGAAGCAGTTTATTAAAGCTCTTGCACAATATTTGAGAATTCCGAAAGAGATGATCCTTGGTGGAAACGGCGCGGGAGAACTTTTACATCTGATCCCTCCTGTAATAAATCCTGAACAAGTTATTATACCATCTCCCTCTTTCAGCGAATATGCTTCAAGCTGCCGTAGTTTTGACATTGATACGTTCCCTCTATTGGAAGAAGATAACTTTGTTCCTGATTATAATAAATTCAGCAGAAAACTTTCGTCCATGAAAGGCCGCAATCTTGTTTTTATTGGCCAGCCAAACAATCCCACTGGTACACTTACCGCTCCTGAACTTCTTACAACACTGGCAAAAGAGCATCCTGATACCATTTTCTGTATTGATGAGTCATTTGCCGATTTTGTACCCCTCTATGTTTCTCCCGCCACTGCGGGAAATAAGATGCTGAAAAATATCATTGTTATCCGCTCAATGACGAAATTCTACGCGCTTCCGGGATTGAGGATCGGTTACGGTATTGCAGATTCAAAGTTGATAGCACGGATAAAAATGATCCGGACTCCCTGGTCTGTTAATACTCTTGCGCTCGCCGCGGGAGCACGGGCAATAGAAGATAACGAATACCGCAAGCAAACGGTCAGTACGGTTAACCGTTTAAGAGACCTATTGCAATCTACACTGGAATCATTTTCCTGGCTGAAGATTTTTCCTTCCACAGCAAACTTTATTCTTGTAAAAGCAATAAGCGGCCCTGCCCCGAAAAAATTGTACAACTTTTTATTTGAAAGAAAAATTTTAATCCGTGCGTGTAGTTCGTTTCACGGACTTGATAACCGCTTTTTTAGAATTGCCGTACGAAGGGATACGGACATTCAGATATTGCATAAAGGCCTTGAAGCGTTTTCCCATACTTTTAATCTCCCTCTCCGCAAAAGATCCCATTCTGCTTCATCAACTTCCAACGAAAAAAAGAGGAGGAAAACACCCGCGCTGATGATACAGGGGACCTCTTCCGATGCGGGGAAGAGCCTTATTACCGCGGGAATCTGTAGGGTACTGCATCAGCAGGGAATCAGGGTTGCTCCTTTTAAGGCACAGAACATGGCCCTGAACTCTGCTGTTACCCCCGAAGGACGGGAAATTGGAAGAGCCCAGGCACTGCAGGCAAGAGCGGCCGGAATCCTTCCTGACATTCGTATGAATTCCCTTCTTCTTAAACCAACTCATGACAGAGGCTCGGAAATCATTTTATCCGGACTTCCTTCCAGACATATAAACTCTTCAGACTGGCCGCTTCTTAAACAAAAGGCAAAGCACATTGTACAGAAAAGTTACGACAGCCTCGCATCCGAATATGACGCAATTATTCTGGAGGGCGCAGGCAGTCCCGGGGAAATTAATCTTAAAAAAAACGACATCGTCAATATGGCTATGGCACGATATGCGGATGCGCCCGTACTGATCGTTGGAGATATTGACCGTGGGGGGGTCTATGCTTCCTTTATAGGTACGATGGCCGTATTTGAAGAGTGGGAACGGAACCTCGTCCGGGGCTTCATAGTCAATAAATTCAGAGGCGACGAGGCACTGCTTCAAAGTGCTCATTCCTTACTTGAATACCGCACCGGTAAACCGGTTATCGGAGTTATTCCGTATTTTAACAATATCGTTCTTCCGCAGGAAGACTCTTTCTCATTTAAAGAACAACTTACAAGAAAAAAAATACCACCTGACGATAGTATTCTCACTATAGGAGTGCTGGATCTTCCTTCTTTATCCAATTCCTCCGACTTTGATGCGTTTATACAGGAAAACAAAATATTTGTTAAATTTATCACTGAACATGAAGAAATAAACACTAAACTCGATACGCTTATTATCCCGGGAAGTAAAAATGTAGCAAGAGATCTTCAGTATCTTACTACCAGAGGCTTAACCTCTGCCATCAAAAAGCTGCATACAGAAAAAACAACCAGTATCATTGGTATCTGCGGAGGATTTCAAATGCTTGGAAGACGTATCGCCGACCCTGAGTGTATTGAATCAAACGAAGGAATTATTAAAGCCCTTGGATTGCTGGATATGGAAACAGTTTTTCACCGGGAAAAACATCTACGTGAAATTACGGCAGTACATATTCCTTCCGGGATACCGGTAAAGGGATACGAAATTCATCACGGTGTTTCAAAACTCAACAGGGGCTCTGTTATCCTGGGAACGGGGGAAAATCTTTTGGGAGCTGCCGATTCCGAACAGAATGTATGGGGTACGTATCTTCACGGCATTTTTGATAATGATGATTTCAGATACTGGTTTTTAAAAGATCTTCTTGCAAAAAAAGGGATACGGGATACCAATATTTTATTGCAGCCGTATAATCTGGACCGAGAGCTGGACAAGCTCGCGGAAATTATCAAGGCACGGATAGACATACGTTACCTTCTCTCGATAATGGGTCTGTAATGGGACAGACAATCTTACGTTTTTTATTTCAAAATATTATCCTTACTCTGTCCGCTCTCCTTATTGATCTTATTTTCGGCGATCCTGTTTCTCCGTTTCATCCTGTCCGGTTAATAGGGAAACTTGCAAAGACAATCAAGACATTTCTCCGAAAAATAAAACTCCCTGGAAAAACCGACGGGCTTATTGGTGTAACAGTCATTCTCTCTATTACTGATTTGCCTCTCAGCACCTGTTGCAGGCGGCAGCATAAGAAGAGCATACGGAATAATGAAACGGGATCATGCAAAGTTAAAAAGTCCCAATGCGGGATGGGCTGAAGCGGCAATAGCGGGTGTGCTGGGAGTAAAACTTGCCGGGCCAGGCATATACTTCGGGAAAAGAGTGGAAAAACCTTTTATCGGTGAAGATCACTTACCGGTAAAAAGCATATGTATCTCCTCCTCTATTACCATAATCAATAGATCAACAGTTCTCTTTTTTCTTCTCACTTTTTTGCTGCTTCTTTGCTTTACTATTCTTACCATAATTGTGCTTTAAAAATTCTCTCTAACGCGTAGAACAATTCAGCAAAGAGGAAAACGTTCTATAATCCAACAGATTAAAATCTCAAATTTACGAATCATATAATCAGGCATGAATTACCTATAGCAGAAAAGTATAAAAACTATTAAAATACGATAACTTATTTACAATTAAAGGGGTCCTTACATGGCACGGATTCAGTTTGGAAACACCTGGTGGGGAGAAAAATGGCTTGATGCGTTGAATAATATGGATTATTCTAACCGGCTTCCCCGAGGTCAGCGTTACGCTCGAAACGGATCGGTAGTATTCATTGAGATCGAAAGCAACAATATTACCGCGAAAGTTTCCGGCCGGCGTCCCAGTCCTTACAAAATCACCATGAATATAACACCCTTTACAAAGAAAGAGAAAAAGCGGATAGTTTCCATTATCAGTCAGAACCCCTACTATATGTCTCAGCTCGAAGGACGATTACTTCCGCCGGAGCTGTACAAAGAATTAAACAAGGAAAAAATAAAGCTGTTTCCCTCTTCCTGGAAAGAGATGGGAATGCACTGCAGCTGTCCGGACTGGGCAGTTCCATGCAAACATCTTGCCGCTGTTGTCTACATTATAGCTAATGAAATTGATAAAAACCCCTTTCTTGTCTTTGGTATGCACAATTTCGATCTGGTAAAGGAACTCAATCTTTCCGCGGGAAGAAACATGGGAGAGGATATAATTAGTATTGCTTCTCTGACTGTGGAAAAACCGAAAAAGTTCAATTATTATCGTGAAAAGCTTGAACGCATTGATTTTTCGGGAATGCCCGATCTTTCACAAACTGTCACAAAACTTTTAACAGAACGCCCTCTTTTTTATCTGGAAGACGACTTTAAAAAGATCATGTCAACTCAGTACAAAAAAATGTCAAAGGCTGTTAAAAAGCATATAAAAACCACGGACATACTGGAAGATTCCCCTGAAATTCTCTACAACGCAGCCGAGATGAGAATTTTGAAAGGAAAAGCTCTTATTAAGGGGAGACTAAAAACCGGGGATAAAAAACTCCCATTTGAAACTAAAAACATGGATGCTCTGATAGAATACCTTCAGGTTCTCACCATAGGGGACCTTTCCGCGTACCCTCCGGTACTCTCATTTCTTACGGTAATTCATAGCTTCGTACTCAAACTTATCGAAAAAAATGCCTATGTTCCGGATATTATCTCCTTAAGCAACAGTACCTACATGATACGCTGGATACCGGCACTATTCGCCACGGAAATAAAAGAAATTTACGAAAAGCTCTGTGAAGCAATGCCCCGGGATATGGTAAAATACGGCACTGAATTTCTTTCAGCAAATGAGCAGGTTCTCTTTATTCTGTCTCTCTTCATCAGCTATTACATGGATCTGTTTCAACCTGTCCCTTTAACGGAAAATGCAATACCCGCCCTTTTTTTTCATCATCAAACGTATATATCAAGAAAATTTCAGCAGCAGGAAAACGCAAAAACAATCAACCTCTGGCTGGGAAGGTTTTTCATCCATCCTAAAAATTGTGCTCCGATAATAAGAATTGATGAGACACTGAAGGGTGAAGGATTTATTATTAACCTTTTTATAGAAGACAGCAGGAATACAAATGATCCCGAGGATATACGAACATTCATGGCTTCAGACAATGATGAGAAATTCCCTGTTTTAAAAGATTTAAGCCTCCTTTCGACCTATTTACCGGTAGTTAACCAGGTATTGAAAAAACAGGGAAAGGTGACCGTTATTCCGCAGGACTTTGTTTCTCTCTGGTTCGACGCACTCCCGGTGCTTCAGACCCTGGGAATCAAGACAGTACTCCCCAAAAACCTCAGCTCAATTTTTGTTCCTCAATTAACTCTTGCGGCAAGGAGTGTAAATGGACGGAGGAAAAATATAAAAACCTACATGGATATCCATACAATGCTCAATTTTGATTGGAGTATTGCGGCAGGCGGCACATTCATAAGCAGCAAAGAATTTCTACAGCTTATAGAAAAATATTCAGGTATCGTTAGATTCAAGGACCAGTATCTCTATCTTGATACTCGTGAAATGGAACGAATACGAAAGCAGCTTGAAAAAAAACCCGTCCTGTCGTCTCTGGATATACTGAAGGTGCATCTTGAAGAGAGCTATCATGGTGTACCAATAAAGACAGGCACCGGCTTAAAAAAAATCTTCAAAGATCTCTTTACCCCAAAAGGGATAACCGTTCCGGAAAAACTTAACGCGAAACTGCGTCCCTACCAGCTATCCGGCTTTAAATGGTTATATCATAACTATACCATAGGCATTGGATCAATTATCGCGCATGACATGGGCCTCGGGAAAACGCTGCAGGTTATTGCATTTATATTAAAACTGAAGGAAACAGGAGCTCTTGATACAAAAAAAGTTCTGGTAATAGTTCCCGCGTCTGTCATGCTTAACTGGCAGAGGGAAATAGAAAAATTCGCGCCGCCTTTGAAAAACAGCATCTATCACGGGCAGAACCGAAAAAGAGAAACCCTGCTTGACAAAAACACCGACATACTAATAACAACCTACAGTCTTGCGCGAATGGACAGGGATATTCTTGCAAAGCAAAAGTGGCGATGCGTTGTAACAGATGAAGCCCAGAATATTAAAAACGCTGAAACCAGCCAGACAAAGGCGGTAAAATCCATAAAGGGAGATTATAAAATTGCCATGACCGGAACTCCCGTAGAAAACAGACTGATGGACTACTGGAGTATAACCGATTTTACCATGAAGAACCTACTTGGTAATAAAACCTCGTTTAAACAGGATTTTGCCATCCCCATAGAAAAGTTTAATAACCAAAAACGCCTGGAGGCCTTTAGAAAGATAACCGCTCCCTTTATTTTACGACGAATGAAGACCGATAAAAAGATTATCAACGATCTGCCGGACAAAATAAGCATGGACCAGTGGGTTCAGCTTTCAAAGGACCAAACGGCCCTTTATCAGGGCCTTGTAGATACTATGGAGAATCTGGTTACTCATGCTGATGGAATAAATCGTAAGGGGATTATCTTTAAACTGATAATTGGGTTTAAGCAGATATGTAATCATCCTTCTCTCTACCTTAAAAAAGATTCGGCAAATCCTGAACTTTCCGGCAAAAGTATGCTTCTTCTCGATCTTTTGCGAAGAATAGACGATAGGAACGAAAAAGTGCTTATCTTTACCCAGTTTAAAGAAATGGGAGTTCTCCTTGAAAAAATGATTAACGATCATTTTCCAACGAAACCTCTCTTCTTTCACGGGAGTCTTGGCCAGAAGAAACGAAACGAAATTATTGACAGTTTTCAGAATGACCCGGCACGGCAGTTCCTTATTATCTCCCTAAAAGCCGGAGGTACAGGCCTCAATCTAACAGCTGCCAACAATGTTATTCATTATGACCTCTGGTGGAATCCTGCAGTGGAAAATCAGGCGACTGACAGAGCTTTCCGGATAGGACAGAAGAAGAATGTCAATGTGTACCGGTTTATTACAAGAGGTACCTTCGAGGAGAAAATAAACGATATGCTTATAAGCAAAAAGGAACTCTCCGACATGACGGTTAACCGGGGAGAAAAATGGATTACCGAAATGAGTAATAAAGAGCTTCATGAACTTTTAAAACTTTCAGATCAGGCATGAATTATTTCCCGGTGTTGGTGAGGAATACTTTTTTGTCCGAAACAGACCTCCGGTAACTAAGGTACATCATTGCCAGTACTACCGGGATAA
>CAYSXD010000127.1:0-7068 GCA_964434925.1 uncultured Spirochaetaceae bacterium | reverse complement strand
TAACCTTTATTCTGCCATTGATTGATCGAATTGCCAAAAAGGTTGATACCCGTATCAGGGCGACAGATTTCAGCGCTGAAAAGTCACTGACAGAAGACACCGTTCCTGTACATGTGGACGCACTTGCCTTCTGGATGATTTGGGATGCTCAAAAAGCAGTCCTTGAGGTTGAAAATTTTATTGAAGCTGTTACCCTGTCCGCGCAAACAGCACTGAGAGCATCTATCGGGAAAAACAATCTTTCAACACTCCTCTCGGATCGTGCTTTTATATGCAATGAAATTCAACAGATTCTGGATGAAAAAACAAACCCCTGGGGAATTTCAATTCTTTCTGTCGAATTTACCGATATCATTATCCCCGGCAATCTGGAGGATGCAATGAGCAAAGTTGCCCAGGCAGAGCGGGAAAAGGAAGCACGTATTATTCTCGGTGAAGCGGAAGTTGAAATTGCTGAAAAATTCAAAATAGCTTCAGCACATTATAAAAATAATCCCACTGCCCTTCATCTTCGGGCCATGAACATGGCGTATGAAGGGATAAGGAAAAACAGTTCGATGATGATTCTCCCTTCTTCCGCTCTGGACAGTATGAATATTGGAACCATCACGGGCCTTTCCGCTTTACAAAAAGCGAATTCAGTTGAAATAAAAATGAATAATAAGCAAGAAGAAGGAGAAGAGAAATGATCCGGGTGAACGATTTAAAGAAATCCTACCTTACCGGAGAAACAGAAGTTAAAGCTTTAAGGGGTGTCAGTTTCTCCATTGAAAAAGGTGAATTTATGTCAATTGCCGGTCCTTCCGGATCGGGAAAAACAACGCTTCTCAACCTGATAGGATGCCTGGATAAAGCGGATGGCGGAACAATTGTGATAGACAGTGTGACGATACATGATCAGTCTAAAAAGGAACTGGCACTGCTTCGCAGAAAGAAAATCGGTTTTGTTTTCCAGACATTCAATCTTATTCCTGTTTTAACTGCTTTCGAAAACGTATCCTTCGCGCTGGCACTTTTAAATGTTCCTGAAAAGGAGACAGAAGAGAGAGTACTCAAACTTCTTGATGAGGTTGGTCTGGGTGGAATGGAATACCGTCTCCCGAATCAACTTTCGGGAGGGCAGCAGCAGCGTGTAGCCATTGCCCGGGCTTTAATAAAGAATCCGCTTATTGTCCTGGCAGATGAGCCGACAGCCAACCTGGATTCAAAAGCCGGCGAAGCGATACTGAAACTGATGAAGTCACTCAATAAAAAGCATAATACGACATTTGTTTTTGCTACACATGACCAAATGGTAATGGATTACGCCAACCGTATTATTCATCTTCATGACGGGACAATTCAGAGCAATAAAGAAAACCCTTCCCCGAAGGGATAGGAGGAAAATAATGAAGTTTTTAATCCGCTTTGCATGGAAAAATTTATTCCGTTATAAAAAGAGAACAATTATTA
Source organism: uncultured Spirochaetaceae bacterium (assembly GCA_964434925.1). Lineage (GTDB taxonomy): Bacteria > Spirochaetota > Spirochaetia > B11-G9 > B11-G9 > S145-15. The sequence goes on along the minus strand of CAYSXD010000127.1, from coordinate 5,616 downwards.
CTGCTCTGGCTCTCGCATTCGGGATTGGACTCTATATTTTCACAGATTCTCTTCTCCTTGGTATTTCAGATGAGTCGGTAAAAAACTTAATCTGGTACGAAACAAGTTCAGCTCGTATAATGGATAAAGGATACTGGCCCGAAAAGAATAATCTTCCCTTAAAATACGCTATTGACGACCCGAATAAACTTCTTCAGGCACTGAATTCCCAGGGTATCAAGGCAACACCACGAACTGTTTTCAGAGGAGAAGTTATAGTAAATAAGGACCCTTATCCTGAAGATGGTTCTATATATTCAAAAATATTTGCCATCGATCCGGAAAAAGACACCACTGTTTTCCGGTTTAAGGATACCGTCATCAAGGGCCGTTACTTAAAACCGGGAGAGAATGGTGTCCTTATGGGGTCCTGGCTTGCTGAAGATATAGGAGCTGATGTTGGATATCCTCTTACTATAGTAACAAGAACACGGGACGGTTACATGCAGACGATTGATGCAACAATTGTCGGTATTATCAATTGTCCCAACCCATACATAAACAGAGCATCGCTTTTTATCCCCCTTGCTACGGCAGACAGTTATCTCGATATGAATGGAGGAGTAACCGAGATCGACTTAAAGTATTCGAATTATAGAAAAACGGATTCCATTAGCAAAAATCTTATAAAAAGGCTCGGTAAACTTTCCAACAACATTGAGATTAAAACATGGAGAGAGATGGCTGCTAATTTCCTTGCATTGGCCACCGCTAAATCAAAAGGATCAGGGATAATGCTCCTACTGATTTTTGTTATTGCCATTGTCGGCGTCACAAATACTATGATGATGGCCATTTTTGAAAGAAAACGGGAACTTGGAATGATGCGCGCTATGGGTATGGAAGATAAACAGATCCGCAGTGCGTTTCTCTTTGAGGCGGTTGGGATAGGCATTATCGGTTCTATTATCGGAATAATTTTCGGGATTATTCTGGATTTTGTTATTATCCACTGGGGTATAGATTATTCATCTATATTCAGAAAAATGGATCTGGGCTACAGAGTTTCAGGGATTCTATACGGTACCTGGAATTTCACAACCATGATTAAAGCTTTTTTCATTGGTATTATTCTTACTGTTGCAGCAGCCTGGTATCCGGTAAAAAGGGGATTAAAAATGGAAATTACCGATACGCTGAGAAATGTTTAGAAGGAGCTGACAATGAAACTAAGAAGCATAGCTTTACGAAATATCCGCCGGAATTTGAGACGAAGCATCCTTTCCGCGATAGCGATTACCGTTGCAACTCTGACAATAGTATTTTTATTTGCGCTTATACATGGAATGATACTTGATATAAAATGGAATATCACTTCATACGTTACCGGCCAAATTCGTCTGCGAAACAAAGAGTATGATACATACGAAATGATGAACCCGGTACATCTGAATATTAAAAATGCCGGAAAAATAATACAAACGATTGACGATCTTCCAAATACAACAATTACCGTTCCCCGAATTCCTTTTTTTGCAATTGTGTATAGAAATGGTGATTCATTCAACATAAAGGGTGTCGGCCTGGATTTTGGAAAAGAAAGAAAATTTCAAAACCTTGACCGGTATATTGTAAAAGGAAATCTTCCCGCTCGGGGAAGCAACGGTGTTATTATGGGGTATAAACTCGCTGAAAATATGGGATTAAAGTTAGGAGACTCCTTTACCGCAATGACAACAACCGTTTACCGCGGCTCAAACGCAATGACCTTTAAGCTTACAGGTTTAGCTTCATTTGGTATTGGGGGATTGAATGCCTCAACTTTTTATGCCCCCTTGTCAAAGGTTCAAAAACTCATTAAAGCTGATGATTCAGTAACTGAAATTCTTGTAAAAGTCTCCAGAGAAAGCATGTTGAAGGAAACGGTACAAAAAATTTCACAACTGCTAAAAGAGGGGGGTGATACGGAAGTTGATGTAAAAGCCTATACTTCTTTAGATACCACACTATCATTTATGGGAATTGCACAATCCGCCTATGATATTATCGCGCTTATTTTCTTTATTCTTGCAAGCACCGTTATAGTGAATACGACGATGATGGTAATCTTTGAGCGAATGAAAGAGATAGGAACAATAGGCGCCATGGGAATGACAGGAAGCCAGATCCAGCGGCTCTTTTTTCTTGAAGCTTTTTACATCGGCATTATGGGAGCTCTGGCAGGGGTCATTATCGGCATAGGAATAACACTTCCTCTTTCTTATACCGGTATTAATTTCGGATCGGCATTGGAAGGTACGGACTTTGAAATATCAAATATCCTCAGACCGGTACTTGATATACGATCAACTGTCGGTGTTTTTATCTACTCTGTTGTTATTTCTTCTCTCGCAACTGTAATACCAACGAGAAAAGCGGCACAGATAGAACCTGTCGACGCGTTAAAAAGTATTTAAAAGGAGATGTTTATGAATACTAAAACCAGAAAGAGAACAGTGTTCCTTATTCTGTTTATAATCTTTATTCCTGCTCTTGTTTCAGCTCTGTCTGCGAAAGAAATTATTAAAAAACTAGAAAATAACCTGATATATAAAACATCTAAAAGTACCGGCAGAATCAAAATAACCGACCGTTTCGGTGAAAGAGTGAGCAGTTTCATATCCTATACATCAGGGACCGATAAATCTATCGTGGAATTTACCGACAAAGTGGAAGCGGGGCAGAAAATTCTACGGCTTAAAGATGAAATATATCTCTACTATCCCGACGCGGAAGAACTTATTCGCCTGCAGGGAGCTGCTCTTAAACAAAACATCATTGGTTCAGATATGTCCTATGAGGACATGGCAGGTGATAAAAGTATTCTTGACTCATACCGTGTAACACTGGAAGGTGAAGAACCCATCGATGGAAGAAGCTGCTATAAAATACAGCTCATCGCAAAAAAAAGAAATGTCCCCTATCAAAAGCAAACAATGTGGATTGACAAACAATATTTTATATATAAAAAAATTCTTCAGCTGGCAAAATCGGGCAAAGTATTAAAAAAACTTACCGTAAGAGCATTCAAAACTATCAAAGGCCATAGTATACCAACCGACATTCTTATACTGGATATGTTAAAAAAGCACTCTTCGACAGAATTCTTTATCGACTCTTTTAAGCTTAACACGGCCCTGCCGAAGAATACTTTTAATCTGCAGGGACTCTGGTAATATGAAACGAATATTGTTTATTCCGGTACTCTGCATACTGATCTTTGCTCCCCTGTGGGGAGAAAGCAATATAACAACAAAACTGGAATTGTATGATTCTGTCTCACGCATGGGAAGCAGTACCTGGGCAAACGGCGGGCTGGGGTTCCTTACCGTAAGTTTTAATCAGATAAATAATAGAAATGTGAAATCTCAGGTAAAAATCAGTGCCGCTATCGACCCCGCCACAGCAGGTAAATTTACCTTTTCCATTCCAAGGGCTTATGTAAAATTCCGCTTCCCGGATTTCCGGGTAGTTATAGGCAAAGCACCTTTTTCATGGGGAGAAGGCCTCATTTTTAACACTGGTGACATACTGTTCGGAGGATCCGCCCCCAGTACAAATCTCATGCAGAGTAAATTCTCCGATTCAACCACCTGGATGACTTCGATCAATTACCCATTGGGACCTTTCAGTTATCTGGAAGGCATTGTCCTCCCCCCCGCTACCATAACCGGGGGGCTTGGTGCAACTAAAACAGGGGCACGGTTTGTCACAAAGCTGGGAACGGTAAAACTGGAATCGGGATACCTTTATGACGGATCAATACAAACACACAAACCCTACGTATCTTTTCAGGGAAATCTCTTACTCAACTGGCATCTTTCGGCTGTAGCCTTCTTTTCAAGAGAAAATTCGTTTATCAATTCAATAAAAAACAGCCTGGTTATTACAGCGGGAGTCTACTCAATGACCAGTATTGGCTATGACGGAATCCTGAACTACCGTGTTGAAGCCCAGATTAAACCATATGGAAAATGGGCGGAACCTGCATCGCCCATGCAGCCGGGATCCTACGGCTTCTACCTGTATCCTGAGGTATCCTATACCTTCAATTCAGGAATGGCACTCATGATGCGCGGTTTTGTGTCTCCTGTTGACAGATCAGCCGTTGCAATTCCCGGTTTTTCCTGGAATGTCTTTCAGGGATTTACCTTTATTACCATGGCAACTTTTGAAATAGGAGACCGGGGGGATACGTACTCATGGCGGCCGGAATCACCTTTGAAAAGCGGATTTTCGCTGCTGACCGGTATATCTGTCGTCTATTAGCATATATGATTATATGTATAGACACGATTTAGTTATCACACCGGACACTATTTCTTCTTTTTTATATAAAACTGCATAAGCTGCACAAAGTAGTAAATTTTTTTATATATCTCCGAAATTTCCACCTTAAGATTAGCATCAGCTGCAGCCTCAAGTTCCATCCAGTTTATTATCATTTCTGTGTCTTTTTTACCGGAATCTTCTAGAACAGCCTTTAAACTACGCCCCATAATTACCAGGTTTTGCGCAGTTTCCGTCAGCATATTCAGCATAGTATCATTTACTTCTCCAAGCATTCTTCTCAGAATAGTAACACTGTTTTTATCACGATCGGGTCGGGAAAGCATCTGTTTAAACTTTTGCCCCTTCTCCCCTTCTTCAGACAGCTGCTCATCAAACTCAATAAGACGGGTTGATATATCCATAATGGAGTGAAAAGATTCTGATAATTGCTGGCTTGCAACCTGAGTCGCCCATTTCCCCCGTATAAGAAGAATATCAGCTAAATTTTTCATATCTCTCTTAAAATAATCCAGAAGAAAAGCTTTTAGATAATTTGCCGGTGCTGTGTATATATATCCTCCGAGCATCTTCTTTGAAAATGTAATATTGGCTCTATCCGTATAGTTCTTTATCCGGGAAATAGCTGTTGTACCAAAAATTTTCATAAGGAGAACATCAATTTTTTTTGATGTATTCTCTTTAAGTATTTTCTGCAATATTATTTCAGTCTGAGTCTTAATCTTATTCAGATGATCCTCAACGAGTCTAATCGAAGGAGAAGAGGATTCCGGCAGATAATTCGGGTCTTTTTCAATATGCCTAACCATCAGAAGAAGCGTTTTTGATTTTGCCACAGCAGAAATTGTTTTAATCATTTTTTTCCACACAGCACGGTCAATTATCTCGGTACTTTTATAACTTTTTAGAATATCAAAGAGCTTATCCCAATCCAGACCACTGGTTACAGAGGAAATGAGATCAAGAAAATCTTTTAAATCATCGACTACATATTCCCCGTTGATTGCTTCAAACTTTGGATGATACATAAAATCACGTTCAGGCAGTCCTGAATCAAACTTTCTGAGCAGAAAATAATAATCAAAACCAACAAAATCTGTAAAAGCCAGCAAAAGGCTATACATTTTATCAATATTTGTTACAACTTCACCCGAAAAAGCCGCATAATATGAAACAAGGGTATCTTTTAGTTCAGTTGAAAGGCTTTTAGGATCCAGCTCCTGTGCACGCTGTCTGATATACGTTTCTTCAAGTTTTTCCCGTAAGCTTAACTGTTCCCTGGAAAGAAAGGAATCTATAACAATTATC
>CAYSXD010000126.1:0-7109 GCA_964434925.1 uncultured Spirochaetaceae bacterium | reverse complement strand
TATTTCCGGTATGGCTGTTTCCCCCGCCTGCTGGGCACCGTCTATGAGATATTTCCGGTATTCACCTTTTTTCCACAGATTGCTTCCCTTGTACGACTTTTCCCCCGTATCTGTTCCGCAAAAAATTATTCGTTCTACCCCCAGACTCACCGTTTCCCGCAGTATCCTTTTTGAACTTATCGGGCGGGTGTAGCCGACAAGAAGTGTTACCGGATAAAGCACCTTTCTTTCCGCTGCTTTTTCCCAGGAGAGAGTAATTCCCTGCGTGTCTATCTTTTCAATTCTACCGTATCCGGAAGGTCCGTTTACCAGACCGCATAAAAATGTATCACCTTCTTTCAATCTCAGGATTTTAAGAATATGCTGTGCCTTTCCATTCCGGAGGGGAAGATTTACGGGAATTTTTTCACCTTCAAAAAGAATAATGTTCAAAACGACTGATCCCGGAATAATGAATCAACAAGAACTTTACTCATCTCTTTCTTAACATCTCGATATCGATATCCGGATCCACTTTCCCATGAAAATCAATAATTTTATTTCGTTTTTCCTGGTTTACTATTGAAAGTAAAGCAACTTTTATCATTTCGGTTTTTGTTTTAGCATGTGTTGCCAGCATAGCTTCATTCATCAGATCTTCAGGAAGATCCGGCGTGGTTCTCATGAGTTTTCTCCTTATCTTATGATACATGCTTTTATATGCATTGTGAAGCATTATATTATGCATTTTGAATACCCGATTTCTATGTTATACTGATTTTACCAGAAAATAATTCTGAGATAAGGGAAACAGGAATGTTCAAAGAATTTAAAACACTCATACCATTTGCCAAAAAATACACTTCAGCCTATCTTGCCGGTCTCGTTTGTCTGCTGCTGACTGACGCGGGGGAATTGTACATACCCATACTGATAAAAAAGGCCATTGACTTGATAAACAGCAGACATTTTGAACTTTCAGCTGTTGGATATAGTATGGGCATTATGGTTTTTATTGCCGCCGGTATTGGTCTTGCCCGATTCGGATGGCGGTATTTTATCATTGGTTCCTCACGTAGGATAGAGCGGGATCTGCGCTCCGGATTTTTTTCCCATCTTCTTACACTCTCCTCTTCTTACTTTGGTTCAATAAAAACAGGCGATGTAATGGCACGCGCGACGAATGATATGCGTGCCATACGCCGGGCTTCGGGAATGGCTCTTGTCGCGTTTATTGACGGGACATTCCTTTCGCTGGCCATCCTTATTATTCTTTTTTCCAGATATGGGAAACTGGCGCTTATTACTATTTTCCCCCTTCCTTTTATTACCCTAATTATTCTTTTCGCGGGAAGACTCATTCGAACATATTTTAAAGGAGTCCAGGAAGGATTTTCGTCTCTTTCAGAGGGAGTAAGGGAAACTTTTTCCGGTATCAGAGTAATAAAATCATTTACAAAAGAACAACATTTTAAAGATAAGTTTCATCAACTGAATGAGAATTACAAGAACAGGAATATGCGGCTGGTACGATTGTGGGGGTTCTTCTTTCCACTTATTAACTTTATATCGGGACTTTCCATTTTGCTTCTGCTTGTCTTCGGCGGTATAGCAGTAATACATAAAACAATCACCCCTGGTGATTTTGCCGCGCTTATCAGTTATCTTACCATGCTGCGCTGGCCTGTTATGGGTATGGGCTTTACCGTAAATATGCTGCAACGTGGAGCTGCTTCCATGGCGCGCATAAACGAGATTCTGAACACAAAACCGGATATTGTTTCTACATCCACCCCGGTTTCCCGCTCACCACGGGGGAAACTGGAAATAAAAACCCTTCAGTTTGCATTTCCGGATACGAAGAGGGAAACGCTTTCCTCAATACAACTGACGGTACCCATAGGAACAACTCTTGGAATTCTCGGACGTACCGGAGCAGGGAAATCTACCCTGCTGAGGCTTCTCCCACGGCTTATTGATCCTCCGGTACATTCTATTTTTATTGACGGCATAGATATTCGGGAGTATGAGCTCTCCCTCCTAAGGTCTTCCATCGGCTTTGTCCCTCAGGATACGTTTCTTTTTTCAACGACCATCAGGGAAAACATTACCTTTGGAAAACCCGGGGCAACAGAGGAGGAGGTAGACAGAATAACAAAACTCACTACACTGGACCGGGATTTACAGAGTTTTCCAGCCGGGTGGAACACGGAAGTGGGAGAACGGGGGGTAACCCTTTCGGGAGGGCAAAAACAGCGTATTGCACTGGCACGGGCACTTCTTGCCGATACCCCGATTTTAATTCTTGATGATGCTTTTTCCGCTGTGGACACGGAAACTGAAAATAGTATATTAAAAGGTTTTTTCCAAAAAAGGAAAAACAAAACAAACATTATTGTTTCCCACCGGGTTTCCACTCTTCACCACTGTGGAGCCATAGCCGTACTGGAAAAGGGTTCAATAATTCAGCAGGGCAGCCATGAGGAGCTTATGGCACAGGATGGACTCTATCGTGAAATTGCCGTACTGCAGGGTGACGCTGTATGAAAGAAGAAAAAATTATAAGAAAATATGACACTGAAATTATTAAACGTCTCTTCAGGTATACAAAGCCTTACTTTTTTTATGTTATTATAGCCACAGGGGCACTCCTTCTGGCAACGGCGACAGAGCTTTTAATGCCGGTAATCATACAGAGGGCTATAGATTCCAACATCCTTGTACCTTCTCCGAATATACAGGCTTTGAAAATGAAAGGATTTATTTATTTTCTTCTCCTCCTAGGGGGGCTTCTTTTTTCATTTATCCAGGTTTATTTAATGGCGTTCACCGGGCAGGGTGTCATGGAAGATATCAGACTCCAGCTGTACGATCATACCGTCAGCCAGTCTTTACGGTTCCTGGGAAACACACCTGTGGGAAGCCTGGTGAGCAGGGTAACGAACGATGTCGAAACCCTCAATGAATTTTTCACTTCTGTAGCAACCTCTGTTTTGAAAGACATAAGCCTCATTATCGGCGTTCTTATAACAATCTTTTTTCTCAACTCCCACCTGGCACTAATTACCATCCTCACTGTTCCACCGGTATTTATTGCCGCCGGTATTTTCCGGTCAAAAGCCCGAAACGCCTACCGCAGGGTCCGGGCAACGGTGTCGAAAGTCAATTCATTTCTTTCCGAACATATTTCAGGGATGGATATTGTTCAGATGTTCGGCAGAGAAAGAGCCAGCAGCATTGAATTTGAAGAGCACAACGACAAACTTTTTAAAGCAAATCTCTCTGAACTGTATGTCTTTGCCTTTTTCCGGCCTCTCATGAACCTGTTTACTTCCGTTACACTGGGGATAATTATTTATTTCGGCGGCGCGAACGTACTAAAGGGAACACTTTCTCTTGGTGTTCTGATTGCCTTTATCAGTCTTGTTCAGAAATTCTATCGCCCTATTCTTGATTTCGCTGAAAAGTTTACCATTCTCCAGTCTGCCATGGCAGGAGGAGAAAGAATATTCAGCCTTCTCGATCAGAACGATACTATTGATAATTCGGGATTAGAGAAACCCGGAGAGGTACGGGGAGAACTGGAATTTAAAAATGTATCTTTTTCCTACAAATCCGGTGAACCGGTATTAAAAAATCTCTCGTTTAAAGTGGCAGCCGGGAAAACAGTAGCATTGGCAGGATATACGGGAGCCGGAAAAACAACCATAGCCTCTCTTCTAACCCGCATGTGGGACGAATATTCAGGGGAAATACTGCTTGACGGAAAAAATATCCGCTCGCTTCCACTAAAAACACTGCGAAATAGTATTGTCCCGGTACAACAGGATGTGTTTCTTTTTTCAGGAACAGTAAAAGAGAATATTGCTATTGGCTCCAATCTGAAATATAATGAAATTGAAGCGGCTGCCCGCCTGGCCCAGGCACATTCGTTCATTGAGGAACTTCCAGGAAAATACAACTTTGTGCTAAACGAAGGAGCAGCAAATATTTCCACCGGAGAGCGTCAGCTTATTTCATTCGCACGGGTAATAGCACAAAATCCATCGGTTATTATTCTCGATGAAGCAACAGGAAGCATAGACACGGAGACAGAGAAACTTATTCAGAAGGCTATAGAGAGACTGATGGAAAACCGTACATCCCTCGTAATTGCACACCGTCTTTCCACAATCCGACATGCTGATTCAATAATGGTTTTAAATAAAGGTGTCCTCGCGGAGGAAGGCACTCACAATGAACTCCTTGCAGAAAAGGGCCTGTACTACAATCTGTATAAACTGCAGTATGAAATAATTTAATTTTTTTTAAACTTTCACTTGACACCACTGCAATACTCGTGTATAACTGTTTCTATAAATAGTAACGTTTCTACGTAAAGAAACTTAAAGGAGAGAAGAATGAGTACAGCGGAACTGGTACATATACCAGACAAAGAAGGATACTTTGGAGAATACGGCGGAAGTTTTCTTCCTCCCGAACTTCAGAAAATCATGGAAGAAATAACAGCCAAATACAACGCCATTCACGAGAGCGCGGAATTTCAGGATGAACTTAAAGACCTCTATCAGCACTATGTCGGCAGACCAAGCCCTATTTTTCACGCAAAGGGTCTGTCAAAAGAAGCTGGAGGCGCGCAGATTTATTTTAAACGGGAAGATTTGAACCATACAGGCGCGCATAAAATTAATCACTGCCTGGGTGAAGCCCTTCTTGCCAAAAGAATGGGGAAAAAGAAAGTAATTGCTGAAACGGGAGCCGGCCAGCACGGGGTTGCTCTTGCAACAGCAGCCGCGTTGCTCGGTCTTGAATGCGACATCTATATGGGAGAAGTCGATATAATAAAGGAGCATCCTAATGTTATCCGGATGCAGATTCTCGGCGCAAAGGTTATTCCGGTATCATCAGGGCTTAAAACCCTCAAAGAAGCTGTTGATGAGGCATTTAATGCGTACGTTCAGGACCCGGTGACCCAGTTTTATGCGATTGGATCTGTTGTCGGCCCCCACCCCTTTCCCATGATGGTACGTGATTTCCAGACTGTTGTCGGTATTGAAGCACGGGAACAGTTCCAGGAAATGACCGGCAGACTCCCGGAGCATCTCGTTGCCTGTGTTGGCGGAGGTTCCAACGCAATTGGTCTTTTTACCGCGTTTCTGGAAGATAAGGATATAAAAATCTATGGAGTCGAGCCTTCCGGCCTGAGTTTTAAACCGGGAGAACATGCCGCAACCCTGACACTGGGGAAACCGGGAGTTATTCATGGTTTTAAGTGTTATCTTCTGCAGGATGATAAGGGGGATCCTCTACCGGTGTATTCTGTTGCAAGCGGTCTCGATTACCCCGGTGTTGGTCCCGAACACAGTTATTTGAAAGATATCGGCAGAATCCGGTATGAAACAATCAATGACAAAGAGGCAATTGACGCTTTTTTTAAACTTTCCCGCGTTGAGGGTATTATTCCGGCCATGGAAAGTGCTCACGCCGTTGCCTACACGGTAAAACTGGCTTCAAAGCTGCCGAAAGATGAAACAATCCTTGTTAATCTCTCAGGAAGGGGCGATAAGGATATTGATTATATAACAGAAAACTACGGTAAGGATTACGGTATAGAGTAACAGCATACAATTTTTTCTTCTTTGAAAATAGTTTTGAGCTGCCCCCTTAGGAGGCAGCTCATTTTTTTGCCCGATAAAAGACTACATTCTTCCGTACAGTTCCACCATTTCACGAAATCTCGATGAGGTAAACTCATTCATGCCTTCTTCTGCCATTTTCCATGACCAGTTGGTATCCCCCACCGTGGCAGGGAGATTCATCCTCGCGCTGTTATCCAGGTCAAGAAGATCCTGCATGGGGAATATCGCATAAAGGGAAACGGATCTCATTGCTTCCCGGATAAGGTCCCAGACTATATCACCATCGGGCCGGGCAAGATACCGGCGTACAAGGTCCCGTTCCCCATCGGAGAGGGAAGAATACCACCCCCTTGTTGTATCATTATCATGCGTTCCCGTATAAACAACCGAATTTTTCGTATAGTTAAAAGGTAAAAAGCCATTTTCCGTATTAAGCTTTCCCTTTCCATTATATTCAAAGGCAAATTGGAGGACTTTCATCCCGGGGAATCCAAAATCATCCCTCAGAGCATTGACCTCCGCAGTTATCACACCAAGGTCCTCCGCCAGTATAGGGATATCTCCGCATTTTTTCTTAATTGCACGGAATAATTTTACTCCCGGAGCTTTTACCCATTTTCCATGCACCGCGTTCTTTGCTCCGGCAGGAATTTCCCAACAGGCATCAAATCCTCGAAAATGATCAATGCGAATAATATCGACCATCCCAAGAAGAGCTTTAAGACGACTTATCCACCATGAAAATCCATCAGACAGATGCGCATCCCACTTATACAGCGGATTTCCCCAAAGTTGACCGTCCGCACTGAAGTAATCGGGAGGTACTCCGGATACCACCGTCGGTTTCCCATCTTTATCCACATGAAACAATTCCCTGTGGGCCCATAAGTCAGCACTTTCGGGAGAAACAAAAATTGGAATATCTCCAATTATCCGAATATTTTTATCATTGGCGTATCTCCGCAAACGTCCCCACTGGCGGTAAAAGAAAAACTGCTCGATTTTTACTGTTTCAATTTCAGATTCATTATTATTTCGCCACTTTTCTACAGCACTTTTTTCCCGCAGAGCAATATCCTTATCCCAATAGATATTCCATCGTGAATCATCCACTCCCTCTCCCATTGCTTTTCTGTCAAAATGGTTTTTCACCACGGAAAACAGTGCATAGTCTTCCAGCCATCCGCTATTATCATTGCAGAACTGCCGAAATTCCTCTCTGGCCTTTGACCCTTTTTTACGCAGCTTTTCAGAAAAAACACCGGCAGCCTTTTCTATCAAAGGCATTTTCCGGTTTCGTACTTTCGAATAGGAAACCCGTCCGGTCTGACCGTGTGGCGGACTCTTAATTTCATTGGTAGAAAGGAGGTCCTCCTGTTCCAGAAGTTCCGGACTTATAAGATAAGGATTCCCCGCGAATGATGATAATGAAGCATAGGGTGATTCTCCATAACCGGTAGGTCCCAACGGAAGGATCTGCCAGAGCCGTAC
>CAYSXD010000125.1:0-7112 GCA_964434925.1 uncultured Spirochaetaceae bacterium | reverse complement strand
CTCTCATCTTTTCTTTTAAAATTCCTTCTTCTCCTCCCAGCGGACCACTATGTGCCGTCCCGATATTGGTTACTACCACATATTGTGGCCTATACATATCAGATAGAATGTCCATTTCTCCTTTAAAGTTGATGCCCATTTCAAAAATTCCGTATGAATCACCTTTACGAAGAGACAAAAGTGATAAAGGAAGCCCTATTTCAGAATTAAGATTCTCTTTATTTGCTCTAACAGTATTTCCAACAGATAAAATTGTTTTTAGAAGTTCTTTCGTTGTTGTTTTTCCGCTGCTGCCAATAATACCTATTTTCAAAAGATCATGAAACCGATCAACCCATTTTTTTGCCATTTGCTGAAGACTCCGCAACGGATCGGCAACAATGATAAAAGCAGTATTGCCGTTGGTCACTAAATCTTTGATACAATTTTTCCTGTTTTCAGCAACAAAGATACATGAAGCACCAGCTGTCTGCGCATTCTTAATAAATTCATGGCCATCCGTTCGTTCGCCTTTAAGCGGTACAAATAAAGCACCGGGTTTGCTCTTCCTTGAATCTATAACAATGGAAGAAATTCCAATATTTTCAGCCTGTTTATCCAGAAGTTTTCCATTGGACAATTCGACAATCTCCCGGACAGTATAAAATTCAGAAGGAGTTCTTAGCATCGCCCCCCCCTCCATCCGAACGAATAGAGATATGGATTATTTTATCATCAGGAATTTCTTTTAGATGAAGATTATTCTTTGCGAGACTCTCTATCCTCGCTGGTGATTTAAGAATGGCAATATTAGCTATAAGCCGCTTATTCTTTTCAAATAATGTACGCTGCTTCTCCGTAAGCACCTTCATTTCCTTTTGAATCTTTTCATTAATAAAAACCTGCTGCACAACAATAAAAACACTAAACGGAACAGTAAGCAGGATAAACAGTATTACGACTTTCTTCATTCTTCCTCATCCCTTAGTTTTTGAATAACCCGCATACGGGCACTTCGGGAAGGAGCATTCCTTTCCACCTCATCCATTCCCGGTCTGACCGGTTTCTTTGTAAGAATAGAAACAACACGCTGCCCCCCACATTTACATATCGGCCATTCCGGAGGGCAGGTGCAGGTCTTATTCTTTTCCTGAAAGAATCTCTTTACAATACGGTCTTCAAGAGAATGAAATGAAATCACCCCCATTTTTCCGCCTACCTTTAAAATATTCAAAGCATTGCCAAGGGTATTTTCAAGACGTGCCAGTTCACCGTTTACCGCTATACGCAATGCCTGAAAGGTTCGTGTTCCGGGATGAATTCTTCCATATCGATAATCAGGAGGCACTGATTGCCAAATAGTATCTGCCAGCTGCTTTGTTGTTTCCAGGAGCCCGTGTTCTCTTTCACGTACAACCGCCCGGGCTATCCTCCTGGAATATCTTTCTTCACCAAACAAATAAATCAGATTTGCCAGTTCCTCTTCAGGATACGTGTTTACTATATCTCCTGCTGTTATTTCCAGGTCAGGTTTTAAGCGCATATCAAGTGGTTCATCCTTTCTAAAAGAAAACCCTCTCCCGGATTTCTCATAATGGTAAACCGATATACCAAGATCAAAAAGGATACAATCAGGTCGCTCCTCCCCCAGAGGATATTCATTAAAAAAAACATTAAACCAGGTGTTAAAGTAACGCATCCTGTCTTTATAAGATTCAAGACGTTTTTTTGCGATACTCATGATTGCTTCATCAGCATCAAGGCCTACAACTTTAAGCCCGGGGCAGAACTTCAGAAATGATTCACTATGCCCGCCTTCTCCCAGTGTACAGTCAATACATAATCCGTCTGCCTTCTCAGGTTTTAAAAGCGTTAATACCTCGTTCTTTAAAACCGATTGATGTACAATATCCATGAGCGACCTGCTTTATACCCTTATATTTTATATTCAGCTCTGACTCTGCTGAAGTAAATCCCCTAAACCTTCCGCTGCTTCCAGGAATTCCTTTTCACTCTGTTCAAGATATTCCGAATACACATCAACATCCCATATTTCCATATAACGCTGGACACCCAAAATTATTGCTTCTTTCTTTGAATCCAGTCCTGCCGATTCCCGTAAAGAAACAGGTATGGTGATCCTGCCGGTTCTATCTATTTCACATTCCTGGGCAGGAGCTATTATCCGCCGTTGAAGCAGTCTGGTTCGGGATTTAAACATCGAGGAAGACCCCATGATACTTTCTGAAATTCGATGCCATTCATCTACGGTAAATAGCCAGAGACACTTATCGACCGCTCTGGTAATTACAAGAACATTACCTCCAATTTCATTTCGTATCCTCGCCGGAATCAGGAATCTCCCTTTCTCATCCAGAGAGTTTCGATACTCACCATTCAACACTTTTCTACCACTTTATGCTTAATTCCCCCACTTTTACCCACTCAAGTACTATGATATCTCAAAATTCCCAATTGTCAACCAAGTAAAAAAATCATTAAAGAGAAAAGCAGATCATTCCGATAATATTAACCTTACATCTGTTAGGTTGTTTCTTTTTTATCAACCAGATATTTAACATATTGTTCAAAGGAGAGATTTTTGACTCTTTTTTCAAATATACTTGTTTATCCGGAGGGAGACCGGATAGAGATTGAGCATCCTCTTACGTTTAATCAGTATGTTGATTTGAACGGACGTCCTCTTTCGCTGCCATTACAAACAAAAAAAATGATTGTCTACCGTATTTACCGGATCTCAACCAGTGAGGAAAGAGGTGAGGTCACGACATTTTTTTTTCTTGAACTTGTTACCAATGAAGAGCTGTTCAGTTTAGCGGAAAAGCATTCAGTCCGTTAACAATTCAGTTTTTCTGATCCGCTTTTAAAAACATCATATAATCAATATCAGGAAATATATTATTTTTCTTTACAACGACTGTCAACCATGCGGTATCAACGGTATTACGGCAGAGATTATCATATATATAATTAAAGTTATATATATGCTCTTTGACCCGCTTTTCAGCATAGGGAACAGTTGTCCCCGTTTTCATAATAAACGGCCAGTCAGATGACATGCTTAAAAGAACTTCGCGGGCAGCCTGATTTAATGCGCGTTGTTTGAGACCGCTTTCATTCGGAAAACGATGCGCTAACTCCATCATACGCTCAATTGCTTTATGAATGTGCCGATAAATCCAGTCGTTTTTCCCATCCAGCCATACTTCAGAATACCCTTTATTACCCCAGCTAGAGAAAGACGGTGTTCCTGTTTGAGATTTCTTCTCCGTCTTCAAATAAAAAGAAGGGGTTTTTGTAACAAGAGTGCTGCCATCTTTATGTATGTTTCTAAGGACCTGTTCAAGCCATTCAACACCCTCAAACCACCAGTGTCCGAACAGCTCGGCATCAAAGGGTAAAACGAAATAGGGTTCGAATTCCGACAGGGCAGTAAGGTCCTCAAGCTGCCGTCTGCGATTTTCAACAAACTTTAAAGCATGTTCTTTCACTTTTTCCTGTGCCGCATTAATATTATACAGTTCTTTTTTATTGGTAGCACCGGTTATTGCATAGTACTTGTAACCAGTATTAACCCTGACTTCAGGCTCATGTATAAAGGGACGGATATAATCCATAGGCAAATCATACCCGATATCACGATAGAACTCCCTGTAAACTTTATCAGACGGGTACCCGTAGTCCTTTGACCATACCTCATCAGAGGCTCGAAAATCCCGACCAAAGGCATACAGCCCATTAGGAAGTTTTAACGGAGCATATACTCCATATCCGGGTTTTGCATCAGCAAGAATTATTCCATGCGCAGCGGTAAAAAAGTATTCAATATCATTAGCTTTTAAATATTCCTCTATTCCCGGCTCATATCCCATCTCCGGGAGCCAGAAGCCCTTTGGCCTTGTACCAAAGTTCCTGCCGTGGGAAATGATTGCTGTTTGTATCTGAGCATTTATTACCTGAGGGTAATGGGAGTATAAAGGAAGAAAAGCATGAGTGGCTGCGGTGGTGATAATATCAATAAATCCTTCTTTTTCAAGATTTCTAAAGCCCCAGAGAATATTCTTCCTGTAGAGATTAACAAAGTCATCCAAATTCCGTTTAAATCGGGAGTGATACATATCAACGATTTCAAACATTTCCGGGGAGTTTTTAAGCCGCTCTTTTTCTTTATAACCAAGGTCTATCAGCCGGTGCAGATGGTTGATATATCGATGAGTAAGTAATTCGTCCGTTAGCATGGAAGAGAGTGTTGGTGAAACTGAAAAAGTTAAACGAAAAGGAATATTCTCTGCACTCAAACGATTCAGCATTCGGAGAATAGGAAGATATGTTTCTGAAATAGCTTCAAAAAGCCAATCTTCCTCCATAAAATGTTCATATTCAGGATGACGAACAAATGGAAGATGAGCATGTAAAATAAAACCTATTGATCCTTTTGCCATTATCAGTCCCTTCGCTTCAGATTTTCAATCGTACCTGTTGGTTTTCCATAATTGCGATAATCCTCTGGGGAATTAAGTTCTCTCCATTCTGATGATAATCCCATAAACTTGAAAATATGATTTTCCTGGTATCGGAATCTTTCATAAACTCTTCATTATTTTCAGCTATATATCCGCGGGGGCTATGAACTATATTGGATTTGCATAATAATTTCTCTTTATTGTGAACCATAACAAACAAATTAACCGAATATTGTTTCCCTCCATGAAGAAAATTTATGTATCTGCTTCCATCATTTTCGGAAATTGGAATATCAAAATATTGATCACCATTTTCCGGAACAGATTCGTTAATAGACTGTTCGTACACCCTCAGAAAGAAACCCTCAAAAAACATTTCATTCCGTAGAGACTCTGCTTCAAGATCATTTACATCCCAATAAGCAAAAGCCCACTGAGGATCCCGGAGAAGAAGAACAATTTGAGTTTCATTGTATCTTTCCGGAATATGAAATATTTCTTTCTGACCGGAAACGAGTTCTTCATCCTTAAAAATATCGTATTTATGCCCTTTAAGTTTCATGGCTGGGTTATTACTGATGTTCCTTTCTATCCGGTTATCGTTCATTGCCTCAAGGATGTAGTCAATGAGAACCTCCCGATCACGGGTATCGGATGCTTTTTTAAAACCCTCTTTTTCAGCAATCTCACAAAGCTTTTCCAGGGACAACGAATCCAGCCTCTCTTGAGTCATAATGCCTCCACCTAGATGTATATATCATCCTTACTCAAATCAAATCAATATGTCAACCCTGTAAGGATCATTCAAAAAGTAAAGAATGCGGGATATTTACATTTTTAATAAAATAAGTCAAACTTCAGTAATGAAAAATTACCTGATACTTCATGGGCACTTTTATCAACCTCCTAGGGAAGACCCCGATTCGATGGTTGTTCCTCTTCAGCGCTCGGCACATCCTTATCATGACTGGAACTGCCGCATCACCAAAGAATGTTACGCGGCAAATTCGGCATCAAGAATACTTGACGGAGAAGGTAGAATTACTGATATCGTAAATAATTACCGATATATTTCCTTTAATTTCGGTCCGACCCTCCTTGACTGGCTGGAGAGTGAATCTCCAAATGTATACAGTAGAATTATTACAGCCGATAGAGAGAGTGCAGCTTGTAACAGTGGACATGGGAACGCTATTGCCCAGGCTTATAATCATTCAATACTTCCGCTCGATACCCATGATGATGCAGAGTTACAAATTCTGTGGGGACTTGATAATTTTAGACACCACTTTGGGAGGGAACCTGAAGGTATCTGGCTTCCTGAAGCAGCAGTTAATCCGGATGTTATTGATACGCTTACAGCATATAAGATTAAATTTATCATTCTTTCACCCTGGCAGGCTGAGGCAGTTCGTGAAGAAGGACAAACCACCTGGCAACCCCTCAATGGCGAACCGGCACCCTCGCAGAAACCATATTATATAATGGGAAGAAACGGAAGAATAGCAGTCTTTTTCTACAATCAGGAACTTGCTTCCGGTATCAGTTTTGGCCATTATCTCCGGAGCGCCGATCATCTCTATGATAAACTTCTCACCTATACAAACAATAGTGACCCCGCACACCTTATTCATACAGCAACTGACGGTGAAATATACGGACACCATGAACCATTCGGTGATATGTGTCTTGCATCTTTAATACAGAAGGTAAATTCGGAAAATATTTTTAGACTATCTAATTATGGCTTTTACCTCGAACAATTCCCACCTTCGGGGGAAGCAGCTTTGAAGTCGGGGGAAGAGAAAAAAGGGACCTCCTGGAGCTGTTCTCACGGGGTAAGCAGATGGTATAAGGATTGTGGATGTTCGACAGGTGGAGAACCGGACTGGAATCAAAAGTGGAGAACTCCATTAAGGAAAGCTTTTACTTACCTCAGCCAGGCGTTACAGACAGCATTTACAACTCAACTTAAAACCATCACCATGCAGAATTCCATGAATGTTGTAAAATCATATTCAGAGGTTATTAATAATGGAATTTCCCCTCTTGATTTTGCCAGCCGCTATATTCATTCGAATAACAGGCAATTACGCATTAAGTTTCTTTCACTTCTCGAAGGACAACGTTACCGGATGTATATGTTTACTTCATGCGGATGGTTTTTTTCTGAGATTTCGGGACTTGAACCTGTTCAAAATATGAGATATGCCCTGAGGGCATTCATCCTCTATAAAAAATTTCTACCACAGACCGTTCGTACAGAATTTTTACGCATTTTATCAGAGGCAAAAAGCAACATTAAGGAAAAAGGCAGCGGAAAAGATATATTTTTTTCAATTGAAAAAAATTTCCCTGAAGGCTTTCAGGCCGCTCTCTATTTTTGTACGGAATTTTCATCACAAAATGACCGTTACGGAAAATACAGGCTGAACACCATATCAAGAATAAGTCCGGTAGAATACAGTATTGATATAACAAATCTCACAACAACAGAACAGTTGTTTTATACGCTTTTTCTCCCAAAAATTAACGCAGAACAGTTCACTATCAACATAAAGAATAGGAATAAGCCCGGAAAACTTTTAACCATATCCAATCTGAGCGATATTGATTTACAAATACGTAAGAATATTATTGGATTGTATG
>CAYSXD010000124.1:0-7119 GCA_964434925.1 uncultured Spirochaetaceae bacterium | reverse complement strand
TAGAGATAACGGAAAAGATAATCAGTTGCTTATTTCTGTATTTGAGACTCATCTGCTATTTCTCCTGTATTCATTCAGTATTTCACGATATCTGCTGCTGACTTTCTCAATGATACCTCTCCAGTTTTTGTATATTTCTTTCTGAGCGCCGATACCGGCATGCTTTAGCTTCGATCTATCCTGCTCAAGCATCCTGATAAGCGCCGCAAGGGATTCTTCCTCCGGTATAACATGGAATCCCCCTGCTCCATCGATAATGTCTTTTGATGAATTTGAACCGACAGCTACAATGGATGGAACCCCGAAAGCGGCTGCCTCACGTAGAACGAGTGGAGCATTATCATAGATTGAAGGAAAAATAAAGAGATCCGACGCGGCATAGAGTTCCTTTAACGATTCTCTCTCTGCGATATGTCCCATAAATTTTACTTTTGAGTCCAGATTGTATGTATGCACAAGAGCTTTCATCTCTTCCCGGGCATACCCGTCACCCGCAAAAATCATGAAAAAGGGAACCTTCTGCTCTTTGAGAAGAGCCAACGATTCAATAATAAGACGGGTGTTTTTTTCCCAGATATGCTGACCAACAAAGAGAAGTGTCAGAACATCATCCGGTGCCCCGGTAACACTCTTTCCTTTTTCCCGGTAGCAGTTGTACTCTTTTTCCGAAGGAATGGACATGTCAGTGCCGTTAGGCCAGACCTCATACGCTCCTTTGTATCCATAACTGCGCAGTGTTTCACCTGTTGACTCATTTGGCACCCACACATAATCTGCTTTCCTGTAATGTTCAAGTGATATTTTAAGGGCTAATTCAACGAGGGATTTGTTATTGAGGACTCTCTGAAAATCTTCCCTGTATTTAGAATGGAAGGTCGTTACATGCGGAATCTTCCGCCGTGCACTCATTGCAGCCGCAAGCGCACCTGTTGCAAAGGGGCAATGAGAATGGAGCAGGTTAAAATGAATATGCGAAAGATGCTTTACGAGAGGAATATCCATAACAGGTATTCCAATCCGGTAAGGCGGCCTACGGGGAATTTTCATCGATGAATACCGGTAAACCGGAATATCCGGTAAATCACGGTATCCCGGTACATGCGGAGCGACTACTGACGCATCTATACCCGTTTTATTTAACCAGTACGCATAATTCTCAACAACAAGGCTGACACCATCAATAATGGGTCTGTACGTATCGTTGAGCAGAAGAACATTCATTACGTTAATATACTGTTTATCTTTCCGCTAAGCAATAAAAAACATGCTCCTTATTGACATATAAGTGTCAATTACATATATTAACTGTATAGGAGTGTTGTATTTTATGGGCACCAAACTTATATCAATGGAAGAACTAC
Source organism: uncultured Spirochaetaceae bacterium (assembly GCA_964434925.1). GTDB lineage: Bacteria > Spirochaetota > Spirochaetia > B11-G9 > B11-G9 > S145-15. Next base: position 5,758 of record CAYSXD010000124.1, on the reverse strand, counting down.
AGAAAAGATGCAAAATTGACGAAAACCGGTTCAACGAACTTATTAGTGACGGTATTATTGAAAAGAAAGAAAACTTTACGGAAGAAGATGCAGAACGGATAAAAGCATACAGGAAAGAGAACCCCGTCCTCAGGGAAGATATTCTCAAGCGGTTTAAAATCGGGAAAGCCCTTTTTCAAATCTTTGTGACAAATGGAATGGTTCAGGACAAGTACTTTTACCGGGAAAATGAAACCGAAATCTTTAAATCGTTTGTAAAACTGCGGAGACTCGGTTACAACGATACAGCCTGTCTTAAAGTACTTGAAGAGGTCGGCATACCGCGGGAAGACAATCTTTTTGAAGACAATAGTTATATTCAACTGAAAGATCTCGCCGAAATAACATCCATTCCGGAGAGAACAATTAAATTCTATGAGAAATCGAACGTTATCATAAAACCAAGAATATATAAAAATAAACGGTTTTACGAAAGAACAACGAAGAAAGAGCTTGAGCTCATCAGGGATCTCCAGAAAATCGGATATAAGCTCAATGATATTTCCGCATTTCTCTCCTCCATGAGGCAGCATTCAGCAGGAGAAAACGGAGAGATACTGCAGCTGCAAAAAGAATTATCCGAAAAAAAAGAGATCATAAATACAATTATCATAAAACTGAAGGAACAAGCGTAATGGAACATACAACCGCATTATTTCTGGGAGACTCAATTGTAAAGGGCGTTGTACCGGAAAATGGAAGGTACAGAGTTCTGGATGCATCCTATTACAACAAATTCAGTGAAACAGTTTTTTTTTCAACAGAAAACAAAGGCCGGTTCGGCATAACTACCGGCAAATTTTTGAAAAGCATAGACAAACTAAAAGAAACCAAAGCTGATATTATTTTCTTTTCAATAGGTGGGAATGACTGTAATTACAACTGGAAGGAAATTTCCGAACATCCCGAATTGAATCATTTCCCAACTGTAACAAAAGAAAATTTCGAGAAAAACCTTATAAAAATATACAACTTCTTTCTCGAAAACAACATGAATGTCATCGCAATGAACTATCCTCCTCTTCATGCCGAAAAATTCTTTTTGTATCTTCAACAACATCTTTCAGGTGAAGCAATTCTTAGTTGGCTGGGAAACATAAGTAAAATCCACTATCACCATGAATCTTACAATAATATTTTTGAAACTATTACCCGCGGGTATGGTATTGATCTTATTGACATTCGAAGCAGGTTTTTAAGGGAAGACAATCTGGATCAGCTGATAAGTATTGATGGTATGCACCCGGCAACAGAGGGGCATGAACTTATTTTCAGGAGTATATTGGATCATCTCCTGTACCATGCAATACGGAGAGAAAGAATACAGCACAGTACCGAAAAGAGAGTTTTTAATCTTCAGTATCGATAAATACTTCATTGGAATTATAATCGGGAGCTGGAGCTTCCGGTAATTCTGCAACATCCCGGAGCTTTCTGTGTATTGTCCGTGATTTTTGTGATGCCCGGTCAATAGTATTTGTCGCCTCCTGAAGTTTCTTTTTTGTTTTATCCAGTATTTCGCCAAATTTGGAAAACTCTGTTTTCACTGCCCCGAGGACAGACCAGACTTCACTGGATCTTTTCTCTATAGCCAGTGTGCGAAATCCCATCTGTAAACTATTCAAAAACGCACTGAGCGTTGTTGGACCGGAAAGCACAATACGGTATTCTCTCTGCAGCATATCAACAATCCCCGGCATTCGAAGCACCTCAGCATACAATCCTTCAACAGGGAGAAAAAGGATTCCAAAGTCCGTTGTATTGGGAGGATCAAGATATTTTTCATTAATATCTTTTGCTTCTGCCTTTATCCGCAGAAGAATATTTTTCTTTGCCGTCTCAATTATCTCCGGCTGAGCCGCATCCTGAGCATCCACTAACTTTTCATAATCTTCCTTCGGAAATTTTGCATCAATAGGCAGCCACACAGCACCTTCCCCCTTACCAGGCAATTTAATAGCAAACTCAACTCTTGTACTGGCTCCTTTTCTTGTAACCACGTTACTCGCATACTGGTCCGGAGTAAGAATACTCTCCAGAATGGCCCCAAGCTGGACTTCTCCCCACGTCCCCCGTGTTTTAATATTTGTTAATACTTTTTTTAGATCGCCGACACCAACAGCAAGGTGCTGCATCTCTCCCAGCCCTTTATGTACTTCTTCAAGACGTTCGCTTACAAGTTTAAACGATTCTCCCAATCTCTTTTCCAGCGTATCATGAAGTTTTTCATCAACAGTTCTTCTCATCTCTTCAAGTTTCTTCGAGTTGTCACTGCGAATAAGTTCAAGCTTTTGGTTTATCGATTCCCGCACCTCACTTATACCCTTTATATTCTTTTCTGTAAGAACTCCAATTTTTTCTTCAAAACTATCAAGTTGTTTTTTTGTTAGTTCAGAAATTTTTACTGTCTCGGAAATCATTGAGGATCTGAACATAGTCAGAGAACGGAGCAATTCTTCACGAAAGTCCCTCTGAAGTTTTACATTTTCTTCTCTGGTTTTTGAAAATTCAAAGGGCAGATTCTTTTCAATTTTTCCAACACTTTGATCTATATAACCAACTTTTTCCGCAATCAAAGAAGTACTGCCTGATTTCTTCTTAAACAGAAATACTATCTGTAAAATAATGATTATTAACATGAGGAAAATACTAATCGTGAAAAAGATAAGAGAGGAAAAAGAATTCATGGTACACTCCGTTTCTGAAAAAAAATTATCCTGACGTTACTGTAATTTGAATACCAGCAGAATACTCCTCTTCCGGTTCGAGGATCAATACATCAGCCGTATTAAAGGAATTCGGTTTTGAAGTTACTGGTTCAATGGCAATTGAATCTCTCTCCGGTGGAATAAAAAGCTGCGTATAGGGAAAATTTTCCTGAACTATGTTAACCGTATAGGCATTGTTCACAAGCCGTGTTACTCCTCCTCCGGCTGTCCTGAAAGTATGATCAAGCTCTTTACCCTCCAGTAATGCTCCGCCGGTAAAATCAAAGGAAGTCCCCGCAGTTGAACGGCATTCACCGACAGGAAGAAAACGTTTATCCGTTTTAAAAAAACACGGGTACTCCGCCTTCAGAATTGACGCAGCATCCGTTTTAAAATAAGAATGCCATCCAAACGCACAGGGTGCGGGAGTTGCCCCTTTGTTTTGTATGGTAAATTTAAAAGAGACACTCCCTTCGTAAAGAGTAATGGCAATGGTTAACGAAAGGACGAATGGGTAACCCGGCAGCATAGAATTATCCGTTCTCCAGGTGAGTACCATTTGGTCTTCACTTCTCTCAACAATATCCATTCGTTCACGATAGAGAAATCCATGAATGGCACTGCCGTCCTCAAAACAGTTTACCGGCAACAAGTATGATTTCCCTTTAAATGAATATTTTCCTCCCGGAATCCGGTCGTTAAAGGGAAAGAGAAACCGTCCTCTGAAAAGCGGATTCCTTTCCAGCTCATGAAGTGAGTCGTTACGTAAAACTTCATGGTGACCATTTCCAAGAACAAGAGAGGTGACCGTTCCCCCGTACCGGGGTACAACAACAAGGCTTTCCTCTGTTTTCTGATGACTGAGTTTAATGCTCGTAGATCCCATCCTTCATGATTGAAATATAGAATTCCCAATTATCCATATAATCCTTTCGAATAGTTTTTATATCCTTCCCACTTTTTAATTCAACAAGAAAATAATACCGTGTTCTTAAGAGAAGCCACATAAGCAGTTCGATAATCCGCTCCCTTTTAAACCGTAGGAAACCTCCCGTACTATCTCCAAAAATATCCAGATACTGTCTGGTAAAAATTTCTTCAATTTCCCGGGCAAGAACATCATCCGAAAGCTGATACGTACGTACTATCAGTGAAACAAACTCCGGGTGTTCAATATAAAAATCAATAGCAAAGGCAGACACAATACGTACTCTGTCAAGAATGTCAGAAGGGAGCAGTCTGTTGCTTTGCTTTATCTTTGTCCGTAGATAATCATACAGCTTACTATAGGAGTATTCAACAATATACAGAAAGAGTTCACGCTTGGATGATGTATATTCATACAAACCACCCTTCGAAATACCAATCTGACTGACAAGCGAATCTGTCGTTGTCTTTTCATAGCCGTGACTGCCGAACTCGACAATGCAGACGCTAATTATGCGCTCCCTCTTCTCCGGCGGAAGATGATCAAATGTTTTTTTCACTCTCTCTGCCCCCGCAGTATTATACTCTCTCAGAATAAATATTATTGCTAAAGATTACCGTACAGGTAACCCCGTCATGCGTTTTCCACTCTACCGTTCCCTGCAGCTGGCCTTCCCCCAAAGCGGTAATTGACCGCATTCCCAGTGAATCCAGATTGGGAATATTAATATCCTGCTTAATTCCCACCCCATTATCTTTGATTATAAGAGCCAGCGTTCCCTCTCCCCTATCCTGCAGTATAATTTCAATAGTTCCCTTTTGACGATGAGGAAACGCGTACTTTATGGCATTGGTCACGCATTCGTTTAAAATAAGGCCGCAGGGAACGGCAATATCAAGGAGGACCTCCGTATTCTCGATAATCAATTTAAAATCTATACCACGTTTTCCCGTGTTATAACTTTCTGCAAGAAGATCAATCAGGTCCTGAAAATATTCCTTAAAATTAATATGGGACAGATCATTCGAATTATACAATTTCTCATGCGCACGGGCCATTGATTGAATTTTACTGTCCATCTCAAGAAATACACTGGAAATATGCAAATTATTCTCAACTTCCGCACGCAAATTCAGCATAGCACTTATAACCTGCATATTGTTCTTTGTACGATGATGAAGCTCCCTCAGTAGGGCATCCTTCTCCTGTAATGATTTCTCCAGTTCACGCTGCTTTTTTCTGAGAACGGTAACATCTATACCGGAACAGAGGTTGGCAGTCTGAATACCGTCACTTCCATACAGCGGTACCGCCCGCCACTCCACGTGGATAATTTCCCCGTTCCCTTTGCGTAAATCTTCATCGTACAGGGGATTATACGGCTCTTTACCCTCCATGATATTTTTAAACAACTTTTTCAGCCATCCCCTGTTCTCAGGAAGGATAAACGTATCAAACCAGTTTTTACCAATCAGTTCCGTCTGATTATAGCCAAGCAGTTCACATCCTTTCCTGTTTATCTTTTTAATAATTCCTTTCGTATCATAGACAACAATAATAACCTCAACAATATTAAAATATTTTTCCGATCTGTCTCTTTCCAAACTAATTTTTTTTTGAAAAATATCTTTGGATTTTAACACGCTGTAAAGCCAATGCAGGAGGAGAAGAAAGAATCCTGACATTATCATGGGGAGTATCCATCTGTGAACATAAAGAAAAACAGTTCCGAATGAGACAGGCAGGTGAGTAAAAATTAAAACCGAACTAATGATCCTGAGTAAAAAGATGAAACTTATTCCTATCCAGACTATAGTGTATCGAAATTTTACAGCCAGTCTGACGGAAAAAACAAACGCTAAAAGCTGAAAAAATAATGTTACAAAAAAAACAAAACTACCTGTCAAACATCACCCCCTTTCCTTATTATACGGGTACTGTTTATAAATAGCAAACTGCTTTTATTTTTTCTACAAGAGCTAAAGCCACCTCCTTCAGGAGGGTGTCACGGTATGTGGCTGTTGATGAAAGCAGGCGTCCCTGCCGGGGAGCGCCTGCCTTTTCTCGTTATTGTCCAATCCCT
>CAYSXD010000123.1:0-7122 GCA_964434925.1 uncultured Spirochaetaceae bacterium | reverse complement strand
CAAATACACAGTGCCGAAAATATGATAGAAGGTACATCAGAGAAGGTGGATACACTTGAATTAATGGTTAAACGACCGGATATTGCCGCATCAATCCTCAACAAAAGTGAAAAAACACTGAAAGATACAGTTCAAAAACTTTCCTCAATTGAAACAGTTATTAAGGGGTATGATAAGAATGTGCGTGATTCTGAGGCACTTCGGTCGCAGGTCTCCCGAATTCGGAGTTTACAGCTTACTATTAAGCAATATCATTCTGACATTAGGGCTGATAGTGGTAAAGCGGCGGAATTAAACAGTAAAGCTGATGATCAGTATAATCTTGCCACACTGCGTCTTAATGAAACCTATTCCCTGTATGACAGGCGAAAGTATGATACAGCACGGAGTAAATATTTTGAAGCTGAAAAAGCCTATCATAAATCTCTTGAATTCCGGGAAGATAAAAAGGTCCGCGCGTTACTAGCCGGAAAAATGTCCCGGTTGTATGATCGTATTATAACAGCGCTTAATAAACAAATAATCCGGGAAGTCCGTGCTCTTATCAACCAGGGGAAGGATTATTACAACGTAGAAAAGTTTTTAAAAGCTGAGCAGTCGTTACAGCAGGCCAGGGACAGATATAAGGTTACGCACGAAGAACCAAACCCTGAGGTTGAAAGCTGGCTGGTAAAAGTAAAAAAGGCTCTCGAGGCAACAAGCGGAAGGGTAATAGCACTGACAGACCCGCTCTATCCGGAGATGATCCATATTCTGAATCTTGCCGAGCAGGATTTTATTAACGGGAAAGAATTGCTCAGCCGGAATAAAACAGATAAAGCAAAAAGTTTGTTTAATGATGCGGTAAAAAATATTGAGTATGTTAAAGAAACATTTCCCCGAAACTTTAAAGCCAGTGTTCTCTATTTGAGAATCCTTGAGTATACCGAGCGCGGTACGTTTGAAAATTATTTTAAATCTATGTATAATTCTGCAGTCGCAAAGATTAAAACCGATCCGAAGTCAGCGGACGATGATCTTCTGGCATTGTATGAGGTTAAACCTAATTATCCGGGAATCAGAACAACACTGTACCGATCCGGTGTAGCCGCAGGGAGGATTACTCCGCCTCCGGCAAAAGTAGATGTAGCGAAAGCACGAAATCTCTATGTGAAAGCTAAAAAAATTGTGAATGCGGATAATCGTGCCCAGTTTCCCATTGCTATCGCCTATTTAGAGGAAGCGCTTCAAATAGACAGTAACTATAACACGGCGGCAATTCTTCTTGATCAACTGAGAACGAGTTCCGGAAGTACCGTTGCATCAACTATGACAGATGCGGATCAGCAAAGTCTCCGATACGCGGAGAATCTATATATTGAGGGGAAGTATCTTGAAGCGAGTATTATTATAAATCAGCTCTGGAGTAATCATAAAAACAGAAACAGTTCAAAACTCAATGATCTAAAGAAAAAGGTAGACGCACAACTTTGAGAGAGTACCTGAATCTTCGAAAAAAAATAATTTTTCTTTTTCTCTTTGTATTGATTGCAATAAACATGACTTTTGGAGAGGAGTTTTTCTGGGAAAATCCAAAAATCATTGCTCCTGATAATGCGTGGTTTCCGGTAACTGCTTCCGGAGGTGGCAAGGGATTTATTCTCTGGCAGGAATATTCATCCACGGGGCGGAATACGGATACCGTTTCTTTCTCGGTAATAACCACACATGACGGGGTTACCCTGAATCAATACAAGAGAGTCCTTGGCCCCTTTCCTGTTATAGGTGACAAAATTCCCATGGTATCAATTGCTGTAGACAAAGAGGGTATTCTGTACGCGGCAGTCGCTCTATCAGGTACCGGTATTGCACTCTATCGTTCGACTGACGATGGGAAATCTTTTTCTCTTGCGGGAACAGCAGCCGGTGGTAATCAGATCCCCACTGTTGGTCCCAAACTATATATTACTTCAAGCGGTGTCTTTATTCTGTTTGTTACCCAGCCTCTTTCAGATAATGCACCCACAGGAAATCAGAGAGCACTTGGAATAACATATGCAGTATCTCCAAACGCTGTCGAATGGAGTTCTTTCAAACCCCTTGTGACTTCTTCCACTCTGGCAAATATTTACCTACCCTTTGTCGTTTCCACAGAGGGAACAGAGTATGTCGTGTTTCAGGCCTCACCTGAAGAAAGCCGGTTTTATCAACTCTATTATACTGCCAGTAATAATGAAGGAGTATCCTGGAGTCCTCCACGGAGGATTACTACAGCAGATGAGGGGGGCCAGTCATCCAATAATTTTGATAATCAACGCCCCTTTCTTACCGTTCATGAAGGATCCATTTTTATAACATGGGAAAGAAAACTGGGAATGGGGAAAGTTATTCCCTATTTTGGAAAACTTGATATTCAACAGAAGACAATAACCGGCATGAAACCGATAGAAGGGCCCGGTATCAATTCTAATCCGGCAAACAATCCCCAGGTTGTTTTTATAGCAAATACACCGGTAGTTCTCTGGTATAATACCCTTGGTAACATTGTTATGGTTCAAAAACCGGGGAATGTCTGGAATAATATTGATATCTCAGGGCAATTCGGTACTGATATTAATTCTTTTGGTAGATTTCTTATTCTCTCTACCGGTTTAAATGTTATCTGGCAAAGCTCAGTGCATGGTACTAATCGGCTTGTGATGCTGTCTCCCGATAAAACTGTTCCTAAGCTCATTCTCTTTGCGAAAAATTTTAAAAAGAATCGGCCGAATAAACAGAGCCTTTATAAAATAACCTGGAATTTACCGGAAGATTCTTCCGGAATTGCAGGATTCAGTTATGCAGTGGACAGAGTACCGGACGGGACCGCTCCTGAAAGGGTCATCATTACCAGGAGAGATCCACGGGAAGCGGGAGTACATATTGATGAGGACGGTCGATGGTATTTCCATGTACGTGCAAAAGATTATGCCGGTAACTGGTCTGTACCGGCAACACTTTCGTTTATTCGGGATACTACGCCGCCCGGAGCGGTGACTATTGTCCCCCCTGCTGTTGATGATAAGGGGTTTATGGTGTCTAATACGGGGGAAATTGATTGGAAACCTCCAAAAGGTGAAAAAGTAGTCCGCTATTCATATCGCGTTCAATACCTTGCTTCCGGGAATTTTTCAGGTGATATCACTATTTTTAAAATACTTGATACACCGAATATCCCCCAGACCAGTGAAACAGGTTATAGGTTTCATAATAAGGATAATGGACTCTGGGCACTGAGTGTTTCCGCTTTTGATGCTGTTGGTAATAAGAGTAAAAGTAATACCTACTACTTCAGGTTAAATAAATATATCCCGGTTACGTTTATCACAAAGATTAATGCCGTACAGGATATTCTTGGTGCAATAAAAATTAATATATATGGAAGGGGGTTTCTTGTCGGGGGTAAAATTACAGCTATCATTCTGGATAAAGACAGAGAAAAACCGTATGACTATATATATACACCCCAAACCAACTCATATGAAGTAAAAACAGACAGAATAATTTCCGGTTTATCTATAAATGATATGGAGCAGGGCAGCTACTATGTTGGATTAATACATCCTACAAGGGGGTTGTATTTCAGCAGAACTACACTGACCTTTGAATCTACCGGTGCGGTAAAATTCGGTAATTTCAGCATCCTTAACAGAGATAACGGAGCAGGTCGAATACTGGAAAAATTATTCACTCTTTCCATGAATTCAGTAGTACTGCTCATTATTATGTTATTTTTGACTGTTATGTTTACTGCCGCCGCATTTAAAATTGTCGCACTGGCCAGGGAGGGAAATCACTTAACACGTGAGGCACACGCGTTAGTGTATAATGAGATGCTTCCTTCCGAAAAGAAAAAAGAGAGGATGCTTACAATGAAAAAGCGTGGAATGGGACTTCGGATTAAATTTGCACTTCTGGTAACTTTTCTCGTTCTCATTATTATACTTATGGTAGCTTATCCGTTAAGTGTATTTATGATAGGAACACAGCAGAGAAACCTTACCGATTCGTTGGAACAGACGACAAAGGTACTTATTTCAAGTATAAAGACTTCAGCGGCAAAGTATCTTCAGGAGAATAATACCCTTGAGTTAAAAAGGCTCCCCGCTCAGATATCTTCTATGCCGGCGGCACGGTTTCTTACGATTACCGGTCCCGGAATACAAAAAACCAGTGATCATTTTAATGATTATATCTGGGTTACCAACGATGAAAATATAAGAAATAAAATAGATCCTGAAAATTTAAAGAAATTTAGTAAAGACTCCGAATCATTTATGCCGGGTGGAGAGAAATTTGTTGAGGGTACTCTCTATATGCATGATACTTTATCTGCCGGGTTGAAGAAACTTTCCCGGGAAATTGATAAAAAGGGCAATGAAACAGTAGGAAAACTTACAATTGAACTGGCTAAACTTCAGGTAACAGCTGCAAAAGCGACTAAAACAGCCAGAACTAAAGCTGATATCGAAGAAATTCGGAAAATGCAGGATGAAATCCTTCTGATAAGCGATTCGATAAAGGAAAAACTTGGGGAAATAAGTAACCGGTTCAGCAGCGTTCCGATTTTTGATTCCGCCAAAATACTTATAGAACCCACGGATTATACCTTTTATACACCAATTGTATTTCAACCCAGGGGAAATAATGATTCCTACTACAGAGGAACGGTTCGTTTAGGAATTTCAACAAAGCAAATTATACATGAGATAAAACTGTCAAGGAATGTGCTCCTGAAGAGGATCCTGATAATTGCTTTTATTGCTATTGTGCTTGGTATTATTGGAGCGCTTATTCTCGCGACTATTATTATTATCCCGATTAATCAATTACTTGTAAAAGTAAAGGAAATCAGCAGCACGGATGACCATCTGAAATTGAAAAGTTTCTCTGTTCAGGTAAAAACGAAGGATGAAATTTATGATCTGGCAGACGCGGTAAACCAGATGGCACATGGTTTGTATGATGCAGCGGTCGTTAAGGCTGATCTGACCATCGGGAGGGAAATACAAAAAAAGTTTTTACCTCTTGATACGGATGCTAAAGGTCACAAACTATCCACAAGTTATAAATCAACGGAAACTGCCGATTTCTTCGGATATTATGAAGGTGCGGATGAGGTTTCAGGAGATTATTTTGATTATCTGGAATATGAAAAGGATAAATACGCGATAATAAAATGTGATATATCAGGGCATGGTGTCCCTGCTTCACTTATTATGGTGGAAGTTGCAACTATTTTTCGAAGTTTTTTTAACGACTGGAAGCTTAATCAGTTAAAAAGGAAACAACGGGCAGCTTCCGTACATAAGCAATACACTTTTAGTGAACCAAGGATAGATAATCTTGTCTATTCGATCAATGGTCTTGTGGAGGAACGGGCATTTACCGGCCGGTTTGCCGCTCTTATTGTTGTCCTTGCTGATACATCGACAGGAAAAACAACTTTCTGCCACGCCGGAGACAATATTATTCACCTGTATAAGAAAGCAAAACAGGATGTTGAGGTTCTGACATTGCCAATGGCTCCGGCCTGCGGTGTCATGCCGAATGATTTTATTATGACTGGTCCGGGGTACAAAAACTTCCCCTATCAACTGGAAAAGGGGGATTTTCTCTTTCTCTTCACAGATGGAATAGATGAATCGATGCGCATTGTACGGGATGCGGAGTTTAATGGAATTCCGGTGAAGAAGGATAATGTAGATGACTCATCAAAAGCTGATGCCAAAAATGTGGATTATCAGACAGAGGAAATGGGAATTGAGAGGATACAAAAGCTTATTCGGGCATTTTTTATGAAGAAGCAATTTGTTTTAGCAAAAGAGAAAAATCCGGTTGAAGATGAGCGTCTTGAATTTGATTTCTCCTCCTGTTCAGGTACGGCAGATGAGGCGGTTCTGGCTATTATGGCAGTAGAAAAAATATTTAGAATATATCCTGACCCCGGAGCAACAGAAACAGATAAAATTAGTGTGGATGTAAAAATTAATGAATTTTTAAAATCTCATTTTATTCAGTATAAGGAGTATTTTGGAAAACCGTTTGGAGAAGATGAAGGGTATATACTTTATACCCGCTTAAAAGAAGATATTCAGCGGGATGATCTGACCTGTCTTGTCCTTAACAGGAAATAAGGTTTGTATGCCTGCCTTTTATTGTGAGAACTGTGGTAGGGAAGTTCCTTCCGAGGTTTCCTTCTGCCCATATTGCGGCAAAAAATTCTATTTGGTCCGGTGCCCTCTGTGTTCTTTTACAGGAACCGCCGGACAGTTTGCAGATGGCTGTCCATCATGTGGATATCAGGGATCGAAAGGCGGGAACGGAAGGTTATTTACTTCGGGTTCAGAATCAGGGAAAAAAAGTAATAAAAGGAAAAAAGACTTACCTTCGTGGCTCTCTGTGCTTTTCCTTATTATTTTACTTGGAGGTCTCGGGTTACTCATTAAACTATATATAACTCTCTGAAAAAGCTGAAGTCCCTCTCCCGGGTGAGGGACTTCAGTTGATAAATAATAATCCCTAATCTATCGGAACAGCTCTTTAATCTCCTTTTCATACATTTTATAAACCACATTCCTTCGTGTTTTAAGAGTTTGGGTGAGTTCTTTCCCCACCTCAAACGGTTTCGGAAGAATTTTAAATCTGAAAATGCATTCAAAAGGTTTGAATCCCGTTTTTATATTCACCTGTGCCTGAATTTCATTATGTATATATTCCTGAATCTCCGGATCATCAAGAAGTTCCTCCTGCTGGATGTAGGAAATTCCTTCCTGAGCTGCAACATCCTTTAGTATTTCCATATCCGGAACAATCAGAGCCCCAAGGAATTTTTTGTCCTGACCCAGTACAATATTTTGTAGAATTGCCTCTGACGCGTTAAGTTTATCTTCAATTGGAATCGGTTCAATATTTTCTCCACCCATTAAAACAATTGTTTCTTTTGACCTGCCGATAATTCTCACTTCTCTGTGGTGTGTCATAATACAGATATCTCCCGTATTGAGCCATCCATCCTTTAAAACTTCTTTGGTAGCTTCCGGCTGTTTGAAATATCCCTTCATTACCTGTTCGCTCTTAATATACAGAGTACCCTTTTCTCCG